>NZ_JBIAHQ010000014.1:0-194964 GCF_042870725.1 Micromonospora sp. NPDC006431 | reverse complement strand
TCACGATCGCCGGCATCGTCGTCGGCATCCGGCTCTGCCGCTGGGCCAACACGCGGTACTTCCACCTCGACAGCGGATCCTGCGAGCGGTAACCGAACCCGAGGGGCATGTCTACCGATCGCCAAGCGGTCGCCGCGCGCCGTTCACCTCACGCTTCGCCGCTGGATAGAAAACCACCACTATGTTCTCGGTATCCGATATCGAGGAGGGTTCATGGATCGGCGCACACTACTGAGGGCAACGGTGGCCGGAGCCGGTGGTTTGGTACTGCCATTCACGGCGTGGTCCACGGCGTACGCGGCACCGGCACAGAACGCCGCCAGCCCCTACGGTCCGCTGCAGGCCGCCGACGCCAACGGCATCCAACTGCCGGCTGGCTTCACCAGCCAGGTCATTGCCCGGTCCGGCCAGGTGGTGCCCGGCACATCGTACGTCTGGCACAGCGCGCCGGACGGTGGTGCCGTGATCCCGAACGGCAGCGGCTGGATCTACGTGTCCAACGCCGAGACCAGCGCCACGTCGGGCGGCGGCGCGTCGATGATCTCGTTCAACTCCAGCGGCCAGATCACCGGCGCCTCCCGCATCCTGTCCGGCACCAACAACAACTGTGCCGGCGGCAAGACCCCGTGGAACACCTGGCTGTCCTGTGAAGAGATCAGTCTCGGCCGGGTTTGGGAGACCTACCCCCTGGGCGGTGCGGCCGTCGTACGACCGGCCATGGGCCGGTTCAAGCACGAGGCCGCCGCCGCCGACCCGGTCCGTAAGGTCATCTACCTGACCGAGGACGAGACCGACGGTCGGTTCTACCGGTTCGTCCCGACCACCTGGGGTGACCTCTCCGCCGGCACCCTGCAGGTCCTCGTGGCCGGCACCGCAACGTCCGGCACGTTCACCTGGGCCACCGTCCCTGACCCCGACGGGTCGCCCACGGTCACCCGCCGGCAGGTCTCCGGCGCCAAGGTTTTCAACGGCGGGGAGGGTTGCCACTACGCCAACGACACCGTCTGGTTCACCACCAAGGGCGACAACCGGGTCTGGCAGGTCAACCTCGCCAACAACACCTACGAGTTGGCCTATGACGACAACCTGGTCAACCCGGGCCCGGCCCCGCTCACCGGTGTCGACAACGTCACCGGCTCGACGTTCGGAGACCTCTACGTCGCCGAGGACGGCGGCAACATGGAGATCTGCATGATCACCCCGAACGACACGATCTCGGTGTTCCTGCGGATCAACGGACAGAGCTCGTCGGAAATCACCGGCCCCGCCTTCACCCCCGCCGGCGACCGACTCTACTTCTCGTCCCAGCGCGGCACGACGGGATCCTCCTCCGGCGGCATCACCTACTGCGTGACCGGGCCCTTCCGTACCTGACCCCCTGACCCCGCACGGCTCAGCCTGGCCCGCCCCATCCGTGGGGCGGGCCAGCGGGGCTGTTCGCCAACGGTGTTTCCAGCGATTGGTTTTGTGGGTTTCAGCGGCCGGGAAGCGGTCGCTGAAGGTATGCGCTAGCGGGGCTACGAGCCGTCACGGTCCGGAGAGGCGATGCACGATCGGTGTGGTGGACTCGTACAGCGCCAGGTAGTCGGCGAAGAGGGCGTCGTACCGGTCACGGTGTCGAGGGTCCGGCTCGATCGAACGGATCATCGGGTTCCATGCTGCGGTGTCGGATGCCGCCCCGGTCGCGGCCGCGGCCAGCATCGCGTCGCCGTACGCCGCCCCGGTCGTCTCCCGGGGAAGCTCCTGCACCAGGCCGGTCACGTCGCTGACGATCTGCGTCCACAGGTCGCCGGTGGTCCCGCCGCCGACCGGTACGACCCGCGCCGGTACCGCCCCGGCCTCGCGCATTGCCGTGATGTTGTGTCGCACCCCGTACGCCACCCCCTCCAGTGCCGCCCGGTACAGGTGGCCTCGGCCGTGGCCGAGGGTCAAGCCCGCCACCACGCCCCGCGCCCGGGGGTCGAAGATCGGCGTACGCTCCCCGGCCAGGTACGGCAGCATCAGCAGTCCGTCGCTGCCGGGCGCGACCGCAGTCGCCTCCCTGGTCAAGGCGGCGTAGTCCGCGCCGGTCAGGTCGGCCAGCCAGCCGGTGACCGACCCGGCGGTGGCCATCCCGGCGGCGAGGCAGTTCACCCCGGGACGTAGGCCGACGGTGGGCCACAGCCGGCTGCTGGTCAGCGGCCGGTCGGTCATCGCGACCAGGAACATGGTGCTGCCGTACATCAGCATGAGGTCGCCGGGCGCGCGGACGGCGACGCTCTCCGCCTCGGCCCAGGCGTCGATGGTGCCGGCGGTCACCGGCAGACCGGCGGGCAGGCCGGTCCGCCGGGCGGCCTCGGCGGTGACCCGGCCGACCACCTCGTTCGCCCAGCGCAGCGGAGGGCGCCGTACGTGCGGCGCGATCTCGTCCCACCAGGCGGCGTCCCAGTCGCCGGCCCGCTGGTCGTAGAGCGGGCTCACCTGGCTCGCCGAGTGGTGGTCGAGCAGGTACTCGCCGGTGAGCCGGTGCACCAGGAAGGAGCTGGCCATGAACATCATTCGAGTTCGGGCGAAGATGTCCGGCTCGTGCCGGGCGAGCCAGTACAGCTTCGGCCCGATCGCCTGGGAGGTGAGGATCGACCCGCGGCGCACGATCTCCGCCGCGCCCCACCGGTCGGTGAGCAGGCCGATCTCCTCCTCGGCCCGGGTGTCGATGCCGTAGAGGACGGCTGGCCGCAGCGGCCTGCCGGCCTCGTCGGCGGGCAGCAGGCACGGTCCGATGCCGCTGACCCCCAGGCCGGCCGGGCGCATATCGGGATCGGCGGTCAGTTCGGCGATCACCCGCCGGAAGTCGTCCCACCAGACCGACTCCGGATCGTGCTCGTACCAGCCGGGTCGCGGGCTGCTCAGGCCGTGCGCGACCTGCGCACGGGCCACGACCCGGCCGTCCGCGGTGACGGCGACGCCTTTGGTGCTCGCGGTGCCGACGTCGACGCCGAGGAAGACGTCCATCAGAGCAGCGGGACGTTGTCGGGACGGCTGCCGCAGAGGTTGACCCGCAGGCCCAGCTGGTGCGCGGTCAGCGCCTTCGCGGCGAGCAGTTCGTCGGCTCCGGCCGCGTCGGTGGCGTAGCTGACCTGGATGTGGTTCGACCGGTGCCGGGCCATGAACTGGTCCCGGGTGACGCCGTGCAGCACAGCGTGCATGATCGGCCACTCCCGGGTGGTCGCCGCCCACCGCCGTTCGGTCTCCGCCGCGGGTAGCTCCACCACGGTGGCCCGGCCGAGGTCCATGTGCAGCTCGCCGCCCTCGACGAAGATCCGCGACCAGACCAGCTCGCCGGGCTTGGCCACGCCCCGCACCGTGCCGCCACCGAGCCGGAAGTAGAGCGGTGGCTGGCGCATCGAGTCGGTGCCGGCGTACCCGCCGATGTGGTGCTCGGGCGGCACCGCGCCGGAGATCTCGAAAACCCAGACGAAGTCGTCCACCGTGCCGCTGGCGTCGTGGTCGCCCCACCGCACGTCGTGCAGGGTGGTCTCCACCGGCTGCCCGAGCGCGCCGGCCAGCCGGGTGGTGAGCAGGGCGTCCAGGCCGGCACACTCGTCGACCTCGTTGAAGTGGGTGATCGGGGCGCCGTCGCGGATGACCGCACCGTCGTCCCCGGTGACCGGCGGGCGATCGGCGTTGTTCAGCAGGCCCTCTGCCAGGTCGGAAGCGGGGAGGACGTCGGCGAGACCGAGCTGGTACTGGATGCCGATGATGTCGCACCGGAACCGGTCCGCGATCCGGGCCGCGGCGGCGTACATCCGCAACTGGAGCAGGACCTGCTCGCGGGTGAGCTCGGTGGCCTCGTCGGTGCCGAAGTGGAAGGTCATGCCCCGGTCGGTCAGCCACCGCAGGGCGGCCACCGCCTCGTCCTCGCTCGCCCGCATGGTCTCGGCGTACAGGGCCGACTGGGACAGCCGCTCCTTGAAGACGTTGAGCGGGAAGAGCAGCTCGTCGGGGATGATCGCGTTGTACATGCCCATGCAGCCCTCGTCGAAGACGCCGAGGATGGCGCCCTCCCGGCGCAGCCGGCCGAGGACGTCGTCGGCGGCCTGGCGGGCGCGGCCGTCCACGGCGGACGCGTCGAACGGCGTGACGTGGCGGAGGTCGTGCTGGATGCTGCCCTTGGTCAGCCATTCGTCGAGGCGGGCGTTGAACCAGTCGTCGGTGAAGGTGCGGCTCCACAGGGTCTCGAACGGCCGCCCGGCCTTGGCCAGCGAGGCGTTGAGGTTGAGCAGGCCGACCAGGCCGGGCCACTCCCCTTCCCAGTTGGCCACGGTGAGGATCGGGCCGCGGTGCCGCAGCAGCCCGCCGAGGACCTGCTGGGAGAACATCCACACGCCTTCGGCCATGACCACCGGAGCGTCCGGCGGCAGCGCGCCGAGCACCGCGAGGCCCTGCGCCTGGCTGGCGATGAAGCCGTGCCCCTCCGGCGTGTCCGCCGGGTGCGCCCGCTCCAGGGTGACGCCCCGCTTCCGGAACGCCTCCGTGAGGAGGGCCTCGAACCGCTGTTGGGCGGGCCAGCAGAGCTGGTTGGCGGACAGCCGCTGGTCGCCGTTGGCGACGAGGTACGCGTGCTCGATCATGACGTCTCCAGGGTGTAGCGACGGGCCATCTCGGCGAGGGGTACGGGCTGGTAGTCGTCGGCGTGGCCGGCCTGCCCGAAGAGGCGCATGCGCTCGGCGACCATCCGCTGCATCGCCTCGCGGCCGGGGCGCAGGTAGTACGCCGGATCGACGTTCAGCCGGTCCGTGCCCAGCGCCTGCCGCGCCGCCCCGGTGAAGGCCAGATGCGAGTCCATGCCCTGGTTGATCTTGCGGACGCCCATGGTGATGGACCGGACCTTCTCCGCGTCCGGCACGCCCCAGGACTCGGGCAGGCCGGCGCCGTACCGGTTGTTCTGCTCCCGCAGCTGAGCGGGCAGCGACGACGAGCCGTGCATGACCAGGTGGGTCTGCGGCACCAGGCTGCTAATCTTTTCGATCAGCGTCATCTGCAGCACGGACCCGTCCGGGGGTGCGTCGAACTTGTAGGCGCCGTGCGAGGTGCCGATCGCCACGGCGAGGGCGTCCACGCCGGTCGCCGCCACGAATTCCCTGGCCTGGTCGGGGTCGGCGAGCACGATCGGCGCCCGGGATCCGTCGGTCTTGGAGCCGCCGATCGTGCCCAGCTCGCCCTCCACGGAAACCCCGCGCCGGTGGGCCTCCGCCACCACCTCGGTGGTCACCGCGAGGTTCTCGGCGAACGAGGACGGGGTGCCGTCGGCGCGGAGGCTGCCGTCGATCATGACGCTGGTGAAGCCGTTGTCCATCGCCCGCCGGCAGGTGGCGGGGTCCGGGCCGTGGTCCAGGTGGAGCACCACGGGCAGCTGCGGGTAGCCGTCGATCAGGTGATGCAGCGCCGACCAGAACCGCTCGTCGCCGCCGTGGGCGGTGACGCCGGCCAGCGAGGCGAGGATGACCGGCGACGACGTCTCGGCGGCGGCGTCGAGGACCGCCTCGGCCTGCAGCACGTCGCTGACGTTGAACGCGCCGAGGGCGTACCCGCCGCGCCGCGCCTCGTCCAGCGCCTGTCGGAGAGTGACCAGTGGCATGGGGTGCCCTTCCTCAGAGCGACGTGGTGATGCCGAGCGAGTGGTAGTCCAGGACGATCGGCTTGTCGGTCAACGCCCGGGCGTGCAGCAGCACCTTGGCGGCGCTCTCCACCGCGACGGTGGTCTTGAACGCGTCCCGCAGGTTCTCGCCCACGGTGAGCAGGCCGTGGTTCGCCCAGACCACGGCGTTCAGGTCCCCCATCACGTCGCACATCGCGTCGCCGAACTCGGTGCGGTTGCTGAGGGCGAACGGCATGATCTGGACATCGCCCTTGGTGTAGATGACCATGTTGACCAGGGCGCCGGTGATCGGCTGGCCGGCCACCCCGAAGACGTTGGCGAAGACCGGCTCGGTGTGCACGATCGCGTTCACGTCCGGCCGCCGGCGGTAGACCGCCAGGTGCACGGTCACCTCGGAGGACGGCTGGTGCGGCCCCTCGATGACGTTGGCGTCGGCGTCCACCACCACCATGTCGTCGGCCGTCATCCGGTCGTACTCCAGGTCGGTCGGCGTGATCAGGAACCGGTCTGTGCCGGGCAGCCGGACGCTGATGTTGCCCTGGGTGTTGAAGTTGAGGCCGTAGCGCATGGACAGCAGGCAGTAGTCCAGCACGTCCTGCTTGGTCTGCTGCAGGTCGAACTCGGTCACCGGATCTCCTTCGGATCGGAAAAACTACGGTCGTGCGGGATGAGGGTCGGATAGAGGTCACGGAACCGGCGCGACTGTGCGGCGTACCACTGGGCCGTGCCGGGGTCGGGGTGGGCGACCGGCAGGCAGGCCGGTGCGGGCAGCTCGGCGAGCGACGGATAGCGGCCGATGCCGGCGCCGGCCTGCAGGGCCGCGCCGCGGGCGGCCGCGTGCCCGGGCACCGGGGTCAGCGCAAGGCCGGCGGCGGAGGCGCGGATGGCCAGCGTCCGGTGGCTGCGGGCGCCGCCGCCGACGGCGTGTACGGCGCCGATGGTGACGCCCCGCTCGGTGAGCGCGTCGGCGATCTTGCGCAGCTCGAACGCGGACGACTCGAGGAAGGCGCGGGCGAGCTGCTCCCGGGTGGTCTCGAGGGTGAGCCCGACGATGGCGCCACGGGCCCTCGGGTCGTTGTCGAGCGTCCCGGATCCGGCGAAGTACGGCAGCACCAGCACCTGCGGCGGCTCGGGCGACGCCGCCTCGAAGAGGGCGTCGCGCTCGGCCGGCCCGGCGACGCCGGCCAGCGTGGCGAACCAGTCCAGCGCCCAACCGCCCGCGGCGGTGCCGGCCAGGGTGAGCCAGCGCCCCTCACCCATCGGGTACGACGCCAGGCCGGTGCCGACGAGCCCGCCGGGACGTGCGGGTGATCCGACGGTCAGGCAGTCGCTGGATCCGAAGGAGAACACGGCCGCCGAGCCGAACCGGCCACCGCCGCCGAGGAACGACGACGCCTGGTCGTGCGATCCGACCACGAGCGGCAGGCCGGCCGGCAGTCCCGTTGCGCTGGCCGCGTCGGCGCTGAGCTTGCCGATCATGGTGCCCGGTGGGACCACCTCGGGCAGCAGGGCGACCGGGACGCCGGTGGCGGCGAGCAGCTCGGCCGACCAGACGCCGCGGTCGACGTCGAAGCCGCCGGTACGGGCCGCCATGCTGGTGTCCAGCGCCGGCCGCGCGCCGAGCCGGGCGGCGACGTAGTCGCCCAGGCAGCGATAGCCGCGCACGTCCGGACCGGTCCAGCCGGGAATCTTGTAGACGGAGAACATCGGGTGCGGCGGCTGGCCGGTGATCCGCTGCACCTCGCCGGCGCCCAGTCCCGCGGCGACCTGGTCGGCCAGGCCGGCACCGCGCCGGTCCATGCTCACCGGCGCCGGAGCGAGAGCCTTGCCCTCGGCGTCGACCGGCAGGACCGCCTCGCCCTGCACGCTGAACGAGATCGCCTCCGGCGGGTCGGCGGCCACCGCGTCGCGGGCCGCGACCTCGGCGAGCAGCGCGGTGGCCGCGGCCAGCACCTCGTCGGCGTCGGTCTCCACGATGCCGGGCGCCGGCCGGTGCAGGGCGGTCGCGCGGGTCGCGCCGGCGATCTCGACGCCGGCCGCCGAGATCGCCACCACCCGTACGCCGCTGGTGCCCAGGTCGACGCCGAGCAGGCTCATTTGATCGCCCCGGACAGGCCGTTGACCAGGTGGCGCTGGACCAGCAGGAAGACCACCACGATCGGGATCGAGATGAGTACCAGGATCGCGAACAGCGCGCCCGGCTGGCTGAGGAAGGTGCCGCGGTAGGCCAGCGGGATCAGGGTCAGTGGCTTGAGCGTGTTGTCCTCGAGGGTGACCAGCGGCAGCAGGAAGTCGTTCCAGGACGACATGGACTGCCAGATCGCCACGACGGCCAGGGCGGGCCGGCTCAGCGGCAGGTAGACCTTCCAGTAAACGGAGAACTTGCTCGCGCCGTCCAGCATGGCCGCCTCGTACAGCTCGTTCGGCACCGCGAGGAACGATGTGCGGATGATGATGACCGCGAACGGCAGGCCCAGCGCTGTGTAGACGAGCACCAGGCCGGCCAGGTTGTTGTAGAGGCCCATGGCCTGAAGGATCTTGAAGGTGGCCACGACGATGCTCGACATCGGCAGGATCAGCGCCAGGGTGAGCGCCCCGAAGATCACCGCCTTGAGCGGTACGCGCAGCCGCGCCAGCACGAACGCGGTCATGGAGCCGAACAGGATGACCAGCAGCACCGACGGGACGGTGACCAGCAGGCTGTTCACCAGGTTCCGCAGGATCGGATTGTTGGTCCAGATCTGCACGTAGTTGCCCAGCGACGGCTCCTGCGGGAACAGCCCGAGGGCGGTGGTGCCCGGGTTCGAGGTGGGCAGCAACGACAGGCCGACGACCATGACGAGCGGGATCAGCCAGAGCACGGCCAGCGGGGCGAGAACGGCGTGTGACCAGTGTGGAAGGCGGCGCCGGTGCGGCCGGACCGGTCCGGAGTCGGCTCGTGCCGGCGTGGCAGTCGCCGGGATGGCCTTGCGGTCAGTGGTCATTTCTCGTCTCCGGTGAGGAAGCCCGATCCGAACGCCCGCACCATCGACAGCGAGCTGATCACCGCGATCAGCAGCAGGACCGCGCTGATGGTCGAGGCGTACCCGACGCTCTGCAGCTGGAAGGCCTGCTTGAAGGTGTAGGTGGGGAGCATCTCGGAGGCGTGGTTGGGTCCGCCCTCGGTGAGGACGTAGACGAGTTCGAAGGTCTTCAGCGAGCCGATGATGCCGAGCAGCAGCAGGGACAGGTGGGTCTGCCGGAGCAGCGGCCAGATGATGCTGCGGATCGTGCGCCAGGTGCCGGCACCGTCGATCTTGGCGGCGGCCAGCACACTGCTGTCGATGAGCTGCAGGCCGGCGAGATAGAACAGCATGGAGAAGCCGGTCCACATCCACACGTTGACGACGATCGCGGCGAAGATGGCGGTCTTCGGGTCGGCGAGGTAGCCGTGCACCAGGAAGTCGAGCCCGGTGGCCCGGCCCAGCTTGGCGACCACGCCGTTGAACGGGTCGAAGATGCGCTGCCAGACGATGCCCACCACCACCGGGGAGAGCACGGCGGGGATGAAGAAGATCGCCCGGTAGATCGCCCGGCCGCGCAGCTTCTCGTTGAGCAGCATGGCCAGGAAGAACCCGATGAGGGCCTGCGGGATGATGGTGAGCAGGATCCACCAGCCGGAGTTCTTCAGGGTGGTCAGGAAGATCGGGTCCTGGAAGAGCCGGGTGTAGTTGCCGAGGCCGACGAATCTGCCCGGGTTCACCCCGTCCCAGTCGAGGCTGCTGGCCTGGAAGTTGTAGACGATCGGGTAGATGACGAAGATCCCGAACAGCACGATGGCTGGCAGCAGGAAGAGGGTTCCGGCAAGCCACTCCCGGGGAGCGGTGTGCTTCTGAACGGTGTGGTCACTCATTGGTCAGCTCCGTGGCCGGATGAGGGTGTGGGCCGCACACCCTCATCCGCCTGATTCGGGCGGCCGGGGCCGCTCAGCCGTTGACCTTCTGCTGTTCCGCCTGCACCTTCGCGGCGGCCGCCTGGGGCGTCAGCTCACCCGTGGCGATGCCGGACAGTGCGTCCCCGAGCGCGGTGTCCATCTGCGGGGTCTTCAGGTAGCGGGAGTACTTCACCTGCGGCATCCAGTCCGAGGTCAGGGTCGTCCAGATCTGCTTCTGCTTGTCGCTGGTGAACTTCTCCGGGTTCAGGCCGGTCACCGCGGGCAGGTCGTTGAACGTGTTGATCAGCTTTTGGGCGCCCGCGCCGGCGATCCAGTCGGTGAGCACCTTGCACGCCACGTCGGGGTTCTTGGTGTTCTTGGCGATGCCCAGCGAGACGTCGATGCCGCCGACGAGCTGCGGCTGGGCGGCGCCGCCCGGGATGGTCGGGAACAGGAACGGCTGGTAGCCGGACATGCCCTCGGACAGCGGCGGCAGGCCGGTCTTGGTCGGGTCGGACTGCTGGATCCACCAGGCGCCGAGCGGGATCATCGCCGCGTTGCCCGCCTCGAACTGGTTCGCGCCGGTCGGGTAGGCGTCCAGGCCGATCGCGCCCTTCTGGGCGATGCCCTCGGTGAAGAGCTTGCCCCAGTAGTCGAACGCTTCGACGAGCTTGGGGTTGGTCCACGAGTCGGAGCCGTCCTCGGCCTTGTAGACCAGGCCCGGCTCGATGTTGTTGGCGATCTGCAGGAAGACGACGTTGCGCAGCCAGCTGTCCTTGGCGGGCAGCATGAACGGCGCGTACTCCCCGCCCTTGAGCTGGTTGACCGTCGCCTTGAGCTGGTCCCAGGTCTGCGGGATCTGGGCGTGCTTCTCGTCGAAGATCTTGGTGTTGGCCCAGAGGTTCACGGTCTGCACGAGCAGCGGGAGCGTGTAGAAGTTCTCGTCGCCGGCCGGGTTGCCCATTCGGGCCTGCTCGATGCCGATCGGATAGAACTTCTTCTGCCAGTCGGCGCCCCACGTCTTCTGGGCGCAGTCCTGCAACGGCATGAGGTTGGCCCGGTACTGCTGGGTGAGCGCGCCAGGCTGAAGGCCGACGATGTCGGGCATCGTGTTGGACGCGGCCCGGGTCTGCAGGTCGACCAGGTACTCGGGGTAGTTGAAGATGGTCGCGTCGATCTTCGCGTCCGGGTTCGCCTGCTTGAACGCCGCGATCATCTGCTGGGTGGTCTGTTCGATCGGACTCCACGACCGGAAGGTCAGGGATCCCGACCCGCCGCTGGTGGACTGGTTGTCACTGGCACCGCCGGCGCATGCGGCGAGCCCGAGGGTGAGCGCTGTCGCCGCAGCAACGGCGCCAAGTTTTCTTTGCCGCTTCACTGTCAGGTCCTTCCCACGGACGGGGCCGGAGGCGGCCCGTGGATGTAGACGATTACATGAGCTGTGCCACAGGCACAACCCCCTCTTGTGCTGGACTTTTACACGTAGCCGCAACAGCCCCTTCACGGCTCGGCAATCTTCCACGCCTCGCCAAGCCGCTTCTTGCCAGGGAAATCTGTAATCGATTACATTCCAGCCGTGGCTCATCGACCGCCGCCCGCCCGACGGGTAACCTGTGCTCACCTCACCACCGGAACGCCACCGCGAAGGGCCCGCCTTGACCACCATCCGTGACGTGGCCCGGCTCGCCCAGGTGTCCACCGCAACCGTGTCGCGCGTGTTCGCCTCCGACACCGCCGTGCGACCGGACACCGCCGAGCGCGTCCGCCGCGCCGCACGGGAACTCGGCTACGTGCCGAACTCGCTGGCCCGTTCCCTGCGCCAGCAGACCTCGGCCACCTGGGCGCTGATCATCGCGGACATCGAGAACCCGTTCCTCACCCAGGTCACCCGCGGCGTGGAGGACGTAGCCCAGTCGGCCGGGTACTCGTTGCTGCTGTGCAACACGGACGAGAACCCGGAGAAGGAAGAGGGCTACCTCAGCATCGCCGCGCAGTACCGGGTATCCGGCGTGCTGATCACGCCGACGTCGGCGACCAGCCGGGTCGACCGGCTGCTGTCCCGAGGCCTGCCGGTCATCACCATGGACCGGCCGTTACGGCAAGACCTGGCAGTGGACACGGTCCTGATCGACTCACGTCGCGCAGCCCGAACGGCGGTCGACCGCATGATCGCCCGCGGCCACCGCCGGATCGCCTGTATCACCGGACCGCAGCGCGTCTTCACCGCCAGCGAACGGGTGCTCGGCTACCGAGAAGCCTTACAGGACGCCGGACTGCCGATCGACGAGAACCTCATCCGCTACGCCGCCTTCAACGAGAACGGCGGCCGCCAAGCCGCGGACGCCCTGCTGGAAACGGCGGACGTCGAGGCCATCCTGGTGGCCAACAGCATGATGGCCGTCGGCGTCCTACGCATACTGCGCGACCGGCAACTCACCCCCGGCCAGGACGTCGAGCTGGTGGTCTTCGACGACGCGCCGTGGACCGGGCTACTCACGCCAGCGATCTCCGTCATCCACCAGCCCGCGTACGAGCTGGGCCAGGCGGCCGGCAAGCTGCTGCTCGATCGGCTGCGCTCCCCCGGCCAGCCAGCCCGAACGGTGATGCTGAACGCCACCCTGCCGGCGGACGGCGAGGCACCACTGCCCCGCGTGCGCCGGCCCGACCTGGCCACCACCGATCCGGTCACCTCCGCGATCCTGACCCGATCCGCCCACCTCAACCCGTAACCTCAGCCGGCATCCGACGCGCTGCGTCTACCGGCGCAGGGCCTCGACCGTCAACTTCGCCGCCTGGGCGATCAGCTTGTCGTCGTGCTCCGCGTCCTTCTCGTCGCGGCTGGAGAGGACCGCGAGCACGATGGGGGCACCGTCGGGAGGCCAGATCACCGCGATGTCGTTGCGGGTGCCGTACCCGCCGGAGCCGGTCTTGTCGCCGACCTGCCAGCCGGCCGGGACGCCGGCCCGGATGAGCTTGTCCCCGGTCGTGTTCCCCTTGAGCCACCCGGTCAGCACCGCGCGGTCCTCGGCGGAGAGCGCGTCGCCGAGGACGTACGCCCGTAGATCGGTGGCGAGGGCCCGAGGCGTGCTCGTGTCGCGCCGGTCCCCGGGGGCCGCCTCGTTGAGATCGGTCTCGATCCGCTCCGGGTCGGTGACCTGGTCGCCGAGGTCGCGCAGCGCCCGCTCGAAGCCGGCCGGGCCGCCGAGCCGCTTCAGCAGCAGGTTGGCGGCGGTGTTGTCGCTGTATCGAACGGCGGCGTCGCCCAGCTCGCGCAGGGTCATCCCGGTCCCCACGTGCCGCTCGGTGATCGGCGAGTGGGTCACCAGGTCGGCCCGCGCGTAGCGGACCACCTGATTCAGCTCGGCGGTTGAGGCCGCGTCCAGCATCGCCGCGGCCGCGAGCGCCTTGAAGGTCGAGGCGTAGCCGAACCGTTCGTCGGCGCGATGCTCGACGGTACGACCGGTGCCGGTGTCGATGGCGTAGACGCCGAGCCGAGCGTCGAACTCCGTTTCGAGCCGGGCGAAGTCCGGCATGACCGAGGGCGGCGGGGAGGTGGCGACCGGGCTCGGCGGAGGGCTCGACGGGGAGGCCCCGGGCGCGCCGGCTGCCGAGCACGCGGTGAGCGGGGCGAGCGCGAGCGTGGCGACGAGCGTCACGGCGGCCCGGCGGGGCGCAGGAACCATGACCAGGTACTCCTTTCGTCGGTCGACGCCCGGCCGGCGACGAGCGGATGCGACGGCGGCGCCACGGTGCCAGCAGCGACATGCCGTCGGCTACGGCCGACGATAACGATGCCGGCGATGACCGCTGCGTGTCTCGGCAGATGTCTATGCGGCGCGCCAAGGACTTCGTGCATCTGCTTGATGACGACCAATCGGCCCTTTTCGTAGCGTCCCCGTAGTGGTCGAGTCGGCGCGCCGAGTGAGCGCTGCCGCGCGGGCCGGATGTGGAGGGAAGCCATGAGGGCGATCGTTTCGGTCGGCGCAGCAATGGCGATGCTAGCCGTGACGGCGCCGGCGATGGCCGCCGAGCGGGTCGAGGCGCCGACGATCGTGGTGAAGGACGGAGTCACCCAGCCGGAGTTCGGCTACGCCGACGCGATCCGCGAGCGGATCTGGGTCGACACCGACTTCGACAGCGACCGGGACGGCACCAAGGATGTCATCCGTGTCGATATCATTCGGCCGGCGGCCAGCGAGCAGGGCCTGAAGGTGCCCGTCATCATCGACGACAGCCCGTACTACGCGACTTTGGGGCGCGGCAACGAGTCCGAACTCAAGGCCGACCTCGATGGTGATGGCCTGCTCGACCGCTGGCCGCTGTTCTACGACAACTACTTCGTGCCCCGTGGCTACGCCGTCGCACTCGTCGACATGCCCGGCACGGCCGGTTCCACCGGCTGCCCGACGATCCAGGGCGCGAACGAGAACGCCTCCGGTCCGGCAGTCATCGACTGGCTCAACGGCCGCCGCAGCGGGCACGACTCCCACGGCGATCCGGTCGTGGTCGACTGGCATAACGGCAAGTCCGCGATGATCGGAAAGTCGTACGACGGGTCGCTGGCGATGGCCGCGGCGGCGTCCGGCGTCAGTGGCCTGTCCACGGTCGTTCCGATCTCAGGGCCGTACAACTACTACGACTACACGCGTACCAGCGGCATCGTCACACGCGGCAACAACTACCTGGGGTCGCTCGCCCGGACCATCACGGCTGACGACCCGGCGCGTCAATCCAGGTGCGCGCCGGTCTGGAATGAGATAGGCGCCAACGACGGCGACGAGCACGGCGACTACACGCCGTTCTGGCACGAGCGGAACTACCTGGACGACGCCGCGAACATCAACGCCAGCGTGTTCCTCGTCCACGGCATCCAGGACGACAACGTCCGGCCCGACCACTTCAGCAAGTTCTGGGAAGCGCTGAAGACGTACGACGTCCCGCGCAAGCTGTGGGTCGGCCGCGTTGGTCACATCGACCCGTTCGACTTCCGTCGGGAGGTGTGGGTCGACACGCTGCACCGCTGGTTCGACTACTGGCTTCAGGGGATCAACAACGGCATCGTGAACGAGCCGAAGGTCGACGTGGAACCGGCCGTCGGCGTGTGGGAGCAGCACGCCGACTGGCCGATCCCCCGCACTGGGAACGTCAACATGTGGCTGCGTCCCGGCACCGACAGCGCCGGAGGGCTCGCACTCACCCCGGCCGCGGGCACGCCGACCACCCGTTCGTTCGTCGACAACCCCAACCAACTCGAAGCGGCGATGATCGACAACCCGAACCAGCCGGCAGAGAACCGGCTGGCCTTCCTGTCCCCGCCGCTCGAGGAGGACCTACGTATCTCGGGCACCCCCGTGATCAACCTGACCGCATCGTCGAGCCTCGACGCGGCCTACTTCGGCGCGATCCTGGTCGAATATGGGCCGAGCACGCAGAACAGCCGAACCGGCGACGGAGTCCTCCAGACGACGCTGCCCGAGGAGTGCTACGGCGAGTCGAGCCCAGCCGACGACGGGTGCTACCGGCCCGTCGCGTACCGGCCGGCCAACGTCACCCAATGGCGGGTGACCAAGGGGATCCTCGACGGGCAGAACCGCAACTCCGTCGCGGTGGCCGAGCCCATGACACCGGGCCAGACGTACGACATCAGTATTCCGCTGCTGCCGGAAGACTACGTCTTCTCCGCTGGCAACCGGATCGGCGTCATCATTGTCGGCAGCTACCGCAGTTACTCAGCCGAGCGACTCACCTCGCGGCCGACCATCACGGTCAACACCAAGGTCAGTCACCTCGCCCTGCCGGTGCTCGGCGGTCAGCAGGCCGCTCGCCGAGCCGGGATCCCGCTTCGCTAGTGCGGTGTCCACCAGCGTTCGCCGCCGACCTTGCGCCAGCAGGCGGAAGGTCGGCGGCGAACTCGTCGACACGACGTGCGTACGCCAACTTCCGGGCCATGGCGGCGGCCAGGTCGTCGGCGGCCCCGGCGAGCCGGGTCACGGCCTCGCGCACCTACCGCCCGGCGGTGGCCACCCCGATGTCGAAGCCAGCGGCCAGCCGGGGGGTGGGTGACGCCATTGCGCACGTCGCCCTCTGACGCAAATCTCTTTGCGTGGCAGGACCCCGAGCGCCTAGCGTTGCTTCCCTCAGGAGCAGGGAAGACGTGCCCTGTCTGCGGCTTTGAGTGATCAGATCGGAGGTGCGGAGCGGAATGACCTGTCACCTCGTCGCGCTCTGCTTCGATGCGAACGACCCGCTCCGTCTCGCGCGCTTCTGGGCCGGCGTCCTAGGTTGGGAGATGGCCGACGATCCCCAGGACGGCATCGCGCTCCTGCCGAGCGATGACACCGGGTTCCGGCTCCGATTTCTTCCGAGCCGGGAGCAGAAAGCCGGCCAGAACCAGATGCACTTCGATCTGACCAGCGCCTCGCTCGAGGACCAGCAGCAGACGGTGGCGAGGTCACTCGAACTCGGCGCCCGGCACATCGACATCGGGCAGGGCCCGGAGGACGGTCAGGTGGTGCTCGCCGACCCCGAAGGCAACGAGTTCTGCGTCATCGAGCCGGGCAACAACTTCCTCGCCGACTGCGGATTCATCGGAGCGCTTGCCTGCGACGGTTCGCAGGAGGTCGGGTACTTCTGGAGCGCAGCGCTGGACTGGCCGTTGGTCTGGGACCAGAACCAGGAGACCGCGATCCGCTCGCCGCACGGCGGCCCGAAGATCACCTGGGGCGGTCCGCCGCTGATGCCGAAGACCGGGAAGAACCGGCTGCACTTCGACCTCGCTCCACCCGCCCACGGTGATCAGCAAGCGGAGGTCGACCGTCTCGTCTCCCTCGGGGCAACGCGTATCGACATCGGCCAAGGCGAGGTCAGCTGGGTGGTCATGGCCGATCCCGACGGCCACGAGTTCTGTGTGCTGACCCCGCGATAACGCGACCAGATCCCAGGAAGTCGGGACCCGCCAGGTTCCTGCTGGCCGGGCAGATGCCTCACATGCTCCTCATCCCCAATGCCGCCGTCGCGATCGACCGACTGGCCGCCGGGCCGTCGGACCCGTCTCGGCAGTCGTGCGATGACGTCGTGGAGAGGTCGCGTAGTTCGTCCAGCACAATCTGGCTCGCCGCGGTGAGAGTTGATCGGCTGCGAACGGCCGCATAGACGTGGCGGGTCAACGGTCGGCGCAGCGGGCGGATGGCGACGTGGTAGCGACGGTCCACGGCAAGCTCGGGCAGGAGCGACACGGACAGGCCGGCCTCGACATGCGCCAGAAGCAGCTCGTAGCTGGCGAAGCGGCCAGCCACGACCGGCTCGAAGCCGGCCTGCCGGCAGGTGCTCGTCACCAGGTTCGACAGGTACGTGCCGGGCATGTCGATGGACCAGGCCGCGTCGGCGAAGTCGGCCAGGTCCGCCGGTGCCGCCGACGCAACCTGCGACTGCGGCAACACGAGCACGATGGCGTCGGTAAGCAGGGGGATGGTGTGTACGTCCGGGTGCAGCGGCATGGACCCGTCGATGAAGTCCGCGGTCACGATGATGTCGTAGTCGCCGCGACGCAGGGCCGGATGGCTGGCCTGTGGGTCGAGTTCGGCGACCTCAAGCTCGATCGTTGGATGCGCCTTCCGGAGCCGCGCGGCGAGCGGAATGACGACGGCCCGGATGGCGCTGGAGAAGGCCGCGAGGCGTACCGGTCCGGTTGGTTGTCCGGACAGGCCCTGTAAGTCCACCTCAGCGGCCTTGATCTGGTCGAGGATGATGCGGGCGTGCCGGGCGAGCGTGCGCCCAGCAGGCGTGAGCTGGACCCGGCGGCCGGTGCGCCGCAGGAGTTCGGCGTGGGCCTCCGCCTCCAGTACCGCCAGCTGCGCTGACACTGCCGACGGACTCATGTGCAGGGCCGCCGCGACGGCCCGCATGGTGCCGAGGCCGTCCAGCAGGCTGAGCATCTCCAGGCGTGCTGTGTTTAGCCGCATCGGAAACCCCCTGTGCACGAATTCCGCACAGCATAGTCAGAAACCTCAGCTTTTCCCGCATAAGGAACGGTCCTATCGTGAGGCGTATGACGCTGACTACCGAGCAGAGTGCCGCCGAACAGTTCTGGTCTGACGCCGACCGCCATCTGGTGCGCTACGGCGCCGCGTTCACACCCGAGATCATCGAGCGCGCGGCCGGTAGCTTCGTGTACACCGCCGACGGCCGGCAGATCCTGGACTTCACCTCGGGTCAGATGAGCGCCATCCTGGGGCACTGTCATCCCGCGATCGTGCAAACGGTGCAGCGGGAAATCGCGAGCCTGGACCACCTGTTCAGCGGCATGCTGTCGCGCCCGGTCGTCGA
Source organism: Micromonospora sp. NPDC006431 (assembly GCF_042870725.1). Lineage (NCBI taxonomy): Bacteria > Bacillati > Actinomycetota > Actinomycetes > Micromonosporales > Micromonosporaceae > Micromonospora > Micromonospora sp. NPDC006431. The sequence goes on along the minus strand of NZ_JBIAHQ010000014.1, from coordinate 177,088 downwards.
CCTCGCCCGCCGCCTCGCCGAGTCCCTCCCCCCGCCACTGGAGAAGGCGCTGCTGCTGACGACCGGCGCCGAGTCGAACGAGGCGGCCATCCGGATGGCCAAGCTCGTAACGGGCAAACACGAGGTCGTCGCCTTCGCCAAGTCGTGGCACGGCATGACGCACGCCGCAGCCGCCGCAACCTACAGCGCCGGCCACCGCGGCTACGGGCCTACCCCGCCGGGAAACTTCGCGATCCCCACGCCCAACCCGTACCGCCCCGACTTCACCACCTCCGACGGGGAGCTGGACTGGCAGCGGCAGCTCGACTTCGGGTTCGCCCTCGTCGATGCCCAGTCATCGGGGAGCCTCGCCGCGTGCATCGTCGAGCCGATCCTCAGCTCCGGCGGCATCATCGAGCCACCGCCGGGCTACTTCGCCGCCCTGTCGCGCAAGTGCCGCGAGCGCGGCATGCTGTTGATCGTCGACGAGGCGCAGACCGGTCTGTGCCGCACGGGCACGTGGTACGCCTTCCAACGTGACGGCATAGTGCCGGACATCCTCACCCTGTCCAAGACGCTGGGCGCCGGCCTGCCGCTCGCCGCGGTGATCACGACCGAAGAGATCGAACAACGGGCCCACGAGCGGGGTTACCTCTTCTACACCACGCACGTGTCCGACCCCCTCGTCGCCGCCGTCGGCAACACCGTGCTCGACGTCCTACAGCAGGAGCAGATGGACGTACGGGCACGGGAGCTCGGCGAATTCCTGCGCACCGGCCTGCTTGACATCAGAGACCGGCACGACGTGGTGGGAGACGTACGGGGGCGTGGCCTGATGCAGGGGATCGAACTCGTCCTCGACCGGGAGACGCGAGAAGGCTCGGACGTCCTCGGCGCCCACGTCACCCGCCGCTGCCTCGAGCTCGGTCTCCACATGAACGTCGTGCAGCTGCCCGGCATGGGAAGCACCTTCCGGATCGCGCCACCCCTCACCACGACGCGCGAGGAACTGGCCCTCGGTCTGGAAATCCTGGACCAGGCGATCGGGGAGGCAGCACCGGCCTGACCGGCCGCGTCACCCGCAGTCGCGGGAGCGGGCAGTAGCTGCCTCTCCACGCCAACCGCTACGCCCGCCGGCACGACCCGAGTAGCTGGAGTCGTCGCCCGGGCGGACGCCAGAGGCCGTCGCGGCATGACGATTTGTCTGCATGATGCGTTTGGCCCGGTCTAGGCTCGGAGTCGCCACCAGGAGCCACCGAGGGAGTCACATGCCGACCGACGCTATCGATCTGCTCATCGAAGATCACCGCGAAATACGCAAGCTGTTCAAGGACTTCCAGGACACGGGTGCGGACGCGAACCGGAAGAAGCAGCTGGTCAGCCAGATCCTGGAAGCACTGACCATGCACACCTACATCGAGAACGAGTGCATGTACCCGGAGACCCGCAGGCTGGTGCCGGACCTCAACGAAGCGGTACTGGAATCCTACGAGGAACACCACGTCGCGGACGTGCTGGGCTTTGAACTGAGCATGATGAGCCCCGACGACGAGCATTTCGAGGCCAAGACGATGGTCCTTATCGAGGCCGTCACCCACCACATCGAGGAAGAAGAAAAGGAGTGGTTCCCGAAGGTGCGGGAAGCTGTTCCGCCCCAGCAGTTGCAGGACCTCGGCGCCCGGCTGGCCGCGATGAAGAACAAGGCACCGCGGAAACCGACGGCGCCCCGCGCCCTGAAAAAGGCCATGGACGCCGTGCGGGCCTGAGCCGGCGCCGACCAGGCGATCGCCGTCGGGGCGCCGCGGCGCGTCCGCGTTCACGTCAGGCCAAGTCGGCTGCTGCGACGGGGCGGACCGCTCATGCGGGTCCGCCCCGCAACGCCGTTTGGTGATCAAGCGCGTGGAGGGAGGCGGATGGGGGCTCCGCCGTCACCGAAGGTGCCCCGACCGCTGATGTGCCACCGGTGGAGCTGGATAACGTTCATCCACTGGCGCTGCCCACCCTCGATGCTGCAGCCGATGCTGCCGCCCGGGCTGGCGGTGGATACCTTCGACGGATCAGCCTGGGTCGGCTTGACACCGTTCCTCATGCAGGGAGTGCGGATTCCAGCACTACCAGCCGTACCGTGGTTGTCGAGCTTCCCCGAGACCAACGTCCGGACCTACGCCCGGGACCGGCAAGGCCGGCGGGGAATCTGGTTCCTCTCGCTGGACGCGGCCCGCTTGCCCGCGGTCCTCGCGGCCCGGGTCGGCTACCGGTTGCCCTACTACTGGTCGGACATGGCGGTACGGGTGAGCGGCACGCGGGTCGCCTATCGCTGTGCGCGTCGCCAGCCCGGCCCTCGACGGCTGCGATGTGACGCCGACGTGCGGCTGGGTCCGCCGCTGCGCGAGGTGGAGCGCGACGAGCTGGCCCACTTCCTGACCGCCCGGTACCGACTGTTCACCGTCATCGCCGGAGGGCTTGCCGCCGCCGAGGTGGAACACCCTGAGTGGCCGCTGCGCCGGGTCGAGTTGCTCCGGCTGGACCAGAACCTGCTGACCGGGGCGGGACTGCCCGCGCCGGCCGGCGAACCGATCCTCCACGCGTCTCGCGGCGTTCCCGTACGCGTGGGCAGGTGGCATCGCTGAAATCGCCCCGCATCCGCCCTCAACCACCACCTCCTTCTGCGGCCAGGGAGGCGGCGGGCGGCTACTCGTCGAGGGCTTGCTGGAGCACCGGGTCGGGAGCTGAGGACACCGCGGGCGGGCGGGCGGTCACCAGGTCGTAGGCCACCTTCCACGCCGCGGGTACCTCGCGTGCGGTGTTCTTCGCCAGAGTCACTCGCCGGCAGCCGTCACAGCGGGCGGCGACTCCGCTCGCGTCGATGCCGAGGCGTCGGCACAGCGTCACCGCACGGGGCAGGTGCAGTGACTGGCTGACGAGCAGCGCCCGGCGTACGCCGTACACGTCATGAGCGCGCTTGCAGGTGTCGTAGCTGTCGAGACCGTACGGATCGCCGACGATGTGCTCGGCGGGCACGCCTGCGGCGACAAGGTACGCCGTCATCGCGGCGATCTCGTCGCCGGAGGCGCCGGCGCGGTCGCCGGAAACGAGCACGGCGCTCGCCTTGCCGTCCTTGACCAGTTGGGTCGCCACGTCCAGCCGCCCCTTCAGGAACGGCATGGGCTGGGTGCCTCCCGGTGCCAGTTGCGCGCCGAACACGATCACGACCGGCGCCTCGGGCGCCTCATCGTACGGGTGCAGGTGGCCGGCGGAGTTCGCCCGGACCCAGAGCGCCGGAGCAGCGAGGAGCAGCACAAGCCCGGCCCCGACGACGAGGGCCCGCTGGACGAGTCGACGTCGCCGACGGGCCGGCCGGGGGCTGGAGTGTCCCGGCGGCTCGGCGGGGCGCGGACCGCCCGCATCGCCGGGTGGGAGCGACGCGGAAGGGTCTGGCGTGACGGTCATTGCCCGATGGTAGGCACCAGCTCAAGCGGAAACGGTCGTGGACGCTTCTCGGCAGCGGGTTGAGAAGCAGTCAAGCGGTCGAGCGCTCGCGTCCCCAGGCGGCCAGCGGCTCGAGTGCGTCGTTGAGGCGCGTGCCGTCCTCGGTCAGGGAGTACTCGACGCGGGGCGGTACCTCGTCGTAGGAGACTCGGTGCACGACGCCGTCCGCTTCCATCTCGCGCAGGTGAGAGGCCAGCACCTTCTCGGTGATCCCCGGAAGCAGTCGACGCAGCTCGCCGAAGCGACGGTAGGGGTGCTCGTGGAGCGCCCAGAGGATCAGCACCTTCCACTTGCCGCCGATCACCTCCATCGCGGTGTCGATCCCGCAGGCGTGTCCATCTGGTGCGCCCGGCCGGTTCAACGTCGCCATGCCCCCACCCTCTGACGTGCTCGCTAACCCCAGGGTAACCACCCACTCCGAAGTGCGTACTTGATCACCTACGGGCCTACGACCAGCCTGATCGGCATGGCACAGAACACTGCTGAGAAGACCTCCGTCACGCTGCTGGGGCTCGGCGCGATGGGCACCGCGCTGGCCCGTACCTGGCTCGCCGCCGGCCACCCGCTCACCGTCTGGAACCGCACACCGGCCCGCGCCGCGGCGCTCGGCGCCGAGGGTGCGAGAGTCGCGGACAGCGCCGCTGCGGCGGTCGCGGCGAACACCCTGGTCGTCGTTTGTCTGCTGGACGACGCCTCGGTCGACGAAGTGCTGGCTGGCACCGACCTGGCCGACCGGGACCTGGTCAACCTGACCACCAGCACCCCTGCCCAGGCGCGCGCCCGAGCCGAGTGGGCCCGCGAGCGCGGCGCCCGCTACCTGGACGGCGGAATCATGGCGGTCCCTCCGATGATCGGCATCCCGGAAGCCGGCGGCTACGTCTTCTACAGCGGCTCGCAGGAGCTGTTCGAGCGCCACCAGGAGACCCTGGGCGTCCCGGCCGGCACCACCTACGTCGGGAAGGATCCAGGCTTCGCGGCCCTGCACGACGTGGCCCTGCTCAGCGCCATGTACGGGATGTTCGCCGGGGTCGCGCACGCCTTCGCCCTGATCCGCAAGGAGGACATCGACCCGGCGTCGCTCGCCCCGCTGCTCGCGGACTGGCTCATCGCCATGGCCCCGGCAGTGCACCAGACCGCCGAACAGCTGCGCAGCGGCGACTACACCAAGGGCGTGGTCTCCAACCTCGCCATGCAGGTGGCCGGCACGCCGACCTTCCTGAGCACTGCCGAGCAGCAGGGCGTCAGCCCGGAACTGCTCAGCCCCTACTTCGAGCTGATGCGTCGCCGCCTGGCCGAGGGCAGCGGCGAGGAGGACCTGACGGGCGTGATCGACCTGCTGCTGCATTGACCGACCGCTTGCCGCCCCAGCGGCGACCGTGCTGGGGCGTCAGGCAGTGCTGGGTGGCTGGATGGTGCCGCCAGCCCTGGCGTCGGCCTTGTTGATCGTTGCCATCGCTACGGTTGGCTCGTCCACCGGGGCCACCCGGACGCGGACCGGGCCGGATACGCCAGCGTGGCCGGTCCCGGGCGGAGCAGCCGGCCCAGGCCCGCCCGCGGTCCTCTCAGCTTTTGTCGGCTCGGCGGCGAGACGCTCGAGCGCGCGGGCAAGCTGTTGCCGGCCGTCGTCAAGCTGCCGGGCCACCGCCCGGATCTGCGCGATCATCGTCTCGCCGCCGGTCGGCATCACCTTCCGTGCCGCGTCGTCTCGCTCGACCCCAGCGCCGCGGCGGTCGTTGTGCATCGCCCGCCGCTCCTCCTGCGCAGCGTCACCGCCCGCCGCTCGTACGGAGTTGTCGTACTGCGCACGGGCGTACTCGGCGACCCGATGCGCGTACTCGTGGGCCTGAGCCATGATCTGCTCGGCCTCCCGTTGGGCCTCGGACAGCAGGTTGACCTCGTTGGCTCTGGGCAAGTCCGCGGCCGCGCCGGCGCTCGGGATCACCCCGTGGCGGTGCAGCTCAAGCTGGCCAGCGAGCCGCTCGTTCTCAGTCCGCAACCGTGCGATCTCGGTAGCAAGCAGGTCAAGCTCGTCGGCGGCCTGGATGCGGAAACGGTCGACCTCATCCGAGTCGTAGCCCCGACGGGCGAGCGACGGGGTGTTGAACTGCCAGCGCCTTACCCGGTCGGCGGTTGTCCGCACCGCCGGCGGAGCGGGGACCTGAGTTCCGTCGCCTGTTCTGATCGGGGTCTCGCTCATCGGTCACCTCCGGGACCCTCAACTTCTGCATGCCACTGCTGTCCGGGTGGCATGCCCGGGCGGCTACGGAACCTGGCCGCCCGGGCATGGCCGGGAGCGGGGCTACTTGCCGGTCAGGGCGACCAGCGCGCTGGCGGTGCGGAAGTACGGGTTGCGGCCGAGGTCGCCGATCGTGACAATGCCGAGCGACTCCTTGAGCAGCTTGGCACCACCGTCGCTGACCCCGGCAAGGGCGGACACCGGGGCGTCGACCAGCTCAGTGACGCTCTTGTCCTGGTAGGCCTTGTCGACCAGCTTGGTGAGGTCGGCGGTGACGGGCATGAGAACTCCTTCTCTACGCAGCCTGGCATTTCCGGCTACTCGGTCGAACCTGAATGAATTAGATCATCATTCGCACCGTGCGGTCCACAAGCGACTGTGCAGTCGTCGCTGCCGCCTTCCTCGTTTCCGAACGGATGGTCGATCTCGTCGGCGAGGTCGTCAGCGTCCGCATCGGATGGCATTGGCCGGAGAACATAGCAAAACGGCCTGAGAAGCGGCCCATCCGGCGACAACCGTCCCAGCCCACCCAGGTCCGACCAGTACTCGCAGGTCCAGGCACGGCACGCGGGGGACATCCATCGATCAACACAGGGACGCGCGACAGCCCTCAGGTCCGATTGCGTCCCGGTGACCCAGCCCAGTTCCCCGCCTCATCGTCCAGGCCGGGGCGGTCGTTGGCATTGCGACTGCATTGCCAACGAGGTACCGTGGTTTGCGATGCAGTCGTATTGCGAAGAAGGTGGGCCCCATGCGTGTGATCCCGCTGTCCGAGGCGTCCGCCGACATGATCGATCTGGTGGGCGGCAAGGCGGCCGGCCTGGGCGAGTTGATCCGCGGGGGCGAACGCGTGCCGCCGGGGTTCTGCGTCACCACCGAGGCGTACCAGTCGGGCGTCATCCCGCAGGCGGAGATCGTCGACGCGTACGCGCGGCTCGGTGCCGGCCCGGTGGCGGTGCGGTCCAGCGCGACGGCCGAGGACCTGCCGGACGCGAGCTTCGCCGGACAGCAGGACAGCGTCCTCAACGTCACCGGCACCGCTGAACTGATCGCTGCGATCGAGAAGTGCTGGGGCTCGCTGCACAACGCCCGCGCGGTCGCCTACCGCGACGCCCACCACATCGATCACGACGCGGTCCGGATGGCCGTCGTCGTACAACGGATGGTCGCCGCCGAGGTGTCGGGGGTGCTGTTCACGGCGAACCCACTGACCGGCTGCCGCACGGAGATGATGGCCGACGCCGCGCCGGGTCCCGGCACGGCGGTGGTGGACGGCCGAGCTGTCGTCGACCACTACCTCCTCAACGGGTCGGACCAGGATGGCACCGGTTGCCTGGCAAGGGCCCAACTGGCCGAGCTGCGGGCCGTCGGCGAGCGCCTCCAGCGGCACTTCGGCTGCCCGCAGGACGTGGAGTGGGCGATCGACGAGGACGCGAAGATGTGGCTGCTGCAGTCGCGGCCAATCACCACACTCTTCCCCCTCCCTCCGGACACCGACAAACCCCTTCCGCGCGTCTACCTGGAGTTCGGCCACGTCCAGGGCATGCTCCAGCCCGTCACGCCGATGGGCATGTCCACGCTGAAGTCGCTGGTCGCGGCGATGCTCGCCGCGCTCGGCATCAGGGCCGAGATCGTCGACATCGGTGGGCGGCTCTACGGCGACCTGACCGACCTGGCGCGCAGCAGATCCGCCCGCAAACGGCTGGTCAAGCTCATGGCGGTCGACTTCGGACCGCGCGCCCAGGCGGTCATGCAGCAGGTCCTGGCGGACCCGCGGTTCGCTCCGGGCAAGGACCGCCCGGAGCGCCGACACGAGTCGAACCGGGCGTCCCGGTGGACGGCCGTGCGGCTGGCGGTCGGGGTCGTGCGGGCGCTGGCCCGACCCGACGCGGCGCGGACGCGGATGTTCGACGCCATCGAGCAGCTGAAACTCCGGTCCGCTGCGCCCGACGGCCTGCGTGCCGCCGCAGAACGGCTGCGCTTCGTGCAGGCCCAGGAGGCGGCGAGCAGCCCAGCTGACATCGTCTCCCCCATCGTCGCCGGCATGCTCGCGGCCGCGCTGCCGGCTCACCTGCTCAAGGGCGTCGTTCGCGAGGACGAGATCCACGCCGTACTGGCTGGGATGCCCTACAACGTCACCATCGAAATGGATCTCGCGCTGTGGCGGCTCACCCAGCGCGCCGGCGACCACCGACAGTTGCTGCTGCACACGCCGCCCGACGAGTTGGCCGCGCGGTACCGGCAGGGGACGCTCCCGGACATCGGACTGGCGGCGTTCCTGGACACCTACGGCCACCGCGGCGTCGCCGAGGTCGACCTCGGAGTGCCGCGCTGGAGCGAAGACCCGGCGCCGATCTTCACCATGATCGCCAACTACCTACGGGTCACCGATCCGGAGCAGGCACCCGACCGGCGCTTCGCACGTGCGGCCGCCACGGCGGAAGCCACCCTCCACGAGCTCGGCGCCCGGGCCCGCCGCCGCAGGCCGGTGCGGGGGCGTCTCGCCGGGTTCCTGCTGCGCCGTGCCCGCGCGTTGGCCGGACTGCGGGAGGCGGGCAAGTTCGCCGGCCTGTACCGGCTGCAGGAGATGCGGCGGCAACTGCTCTCCGTGGGCGTTGACCTGACCGGCAGCGGCCTGCTCGATCAGCCCGGCGACATCATGTTCCTGACCCTCGACGAGGTGCACGACGCCGTGCACCAGAACGTCGACCACCGGCAGACGGTCGCCTCCCGCAGAGCGGTCCACCGGCGGGAGTCGCGCCGCCGGGCCGTACCGGTGGCGCTGCTGTCGGACGGCACCGACCTGGAGGCGATTCTGCCGGCGCCGGCCACCGCGGATGGCGCGCTGACGGGCGTAGGGGCGGCAGCGGGCCGGGCGACCGGCCCCGCCCGGGTCGTCCACGACCCGGGCACCGCCCACATCGAACCCGGTGATGTCCTGGTCACCGCGACCACGGACCCGGGATGGACCCCACTGTTCCTCACCGCCGGAGCGCTGGTCACCGAAACCGGTGCGGTCATGGCCCACGGCCCCACCGTGGCCCGGGAGTACGGCATCCCCGCCGTCATCTGCGTCCCGGACGCGACCCGGAAAATCTCCACGGGTCAGATCATCACCGTGGACGCCGCAGCCGGAACGGTGACGATCCACTGACCGATGCCGGTGAAGAATCCCCCGACCAGGCCGAATTCCGAGTCGTTGGCGAGTCCGAGCGCGTTGCCCCGAAGCACGACCAGGGCAACGGGCCCCGCGGCCAGCCCAGCCCGCGGGGCCCGTTGTCACGTGGTCAGTTCCACAGCTGGAAAAGGTCGCTGCCGGAGCAGGCCCACTGGAAGATGTTCCCGTTCTGGCCGACGGTCGATGCGTCGGCGTCCAGGCAGGTCCCGGTGCCGACGTTGTGCAGTCCGGCGTTGGCGTCGCCGTTCGTGTTGAGCTGCCCGCTGCCCGAGAACCACCACCGCTGGTAGGGATCGCCGGTGGTGTTGCAGGCCCACTGGGTGATCGCCCCGCCGTTGCGGATGTCGGACGAGATGGCGTCCAGACAGGTGCCGGTACCGACGTTCTGGAGCACCGGGTTGTAGTTGTTCGCGCCGACCACCACCCGCCACTGCTGGTAGCTGTCGCTGCTGTTGCAGGGCCACTGGGCGATCCGCCCGCCGTTGCGGACGTCGGACGAGATGGCGTCCAGGCAGGTACCAGCGCCCCGGCTCTTCAGCTGGAACGAAAACCCGGTGATGGCGTCGCGCGCAGTGTTCAGGTAGTTCCGCCATGCCCCGTTGTTGTAGGTCGACCACGGGGTCCAGTTGCTGCCGTGGTTGGAGATGTTCCACGCCGCGTTGGCGTTGCACTGGACCTGGTAGGCGCAGGCGTCACTGACCTCGGGGTGCCAATAGTTGTTGATCTGCCACAGGCCCCGGTCGATCGAGCCGGGGTTCTGGCCCGTCGCCGACGGGTTGCAGCTCGACTCGGCCATGGCGACCGCCACAGCGACCACGATCTGCCGGACGTTGCCCGCAGACGTGCTGACGTTCGCGGTGTACGAGAAGCCGGCCTTGGCGGCCACCTTGGCACAGACCGTGGCGGCGGCAGACGCCGCCGCGGCCATCGTGCCCGTGGGCACACCGACCCCCGCGTTCAGCGATGCCGGCACCCGTCCGGCGGTGCCGTCGGCCGAGGCCGAGGCCGGGGCCGCACCTGGCGGAACCATCAACACAGCGGCCAGCGCCACGGCCAACAGTCGCACCGGTCGAATCCGGCCGGCGCCCCGCCGCCACGGGAATCTTCTGCTTACGGGATCGGATCGCACGCATGCCTCCCAAGGGCGACGGCTTATCCACCAGGGACCTGCACTGCCCGCTTCGCACTCCTGAACCGAGCAACCACCCCGACCATGATAAATCTGAATGTCTCGATGAAGCTAGGGGATGACGGGGTAAGTCCAGGGGTTACGCGACGTGGCGTAGCGGATAGCTAACCGACGAGTAGCCGGGTGACCACCGGCGACGCACGCGGCGAGCGGCGCCACGGACGGATCGCTGGAGACGTCCGAGAGGGTGGCGACGCGGAACCCGACCGCCGGCACTTCCGACGCGGGCTCCGACTCGTGCAGCATCCGCAGCGCGGCGGCAGCCCGCTCCGGCCGCACCATGCGCAGGAGCAGCGTACTGGGCGTGGGGACCCGTACCGTGCCGTGTCGGCACCGTGGCATCCGCGACTTGGACGCGGCTAGGAGGACAACCGACCGCGCCCGTGCGGCGGTGCCCCACCGGACGGCGAACGGGCGGAACAGCCGACGCCCTGCCGGGCCCGAGGTGAGACGCAGCTGACACGCCGACGCGACATCTGGTGTTGCCCACGCACCCGCACGGCCATATATGGTGTCTGGCGCAGCTGGTTCGGCCGTCTCTTGCGGGACGGTCGAGGCAAGAGGGAACCCGGTGGGAATCCGGGACTGCCCCGCAGCGGTGAGTGGGAACGACCGCCGTCATCAGCACTGGGCCACCGATGGCCTGGGAAGCGACGGCCAGTAGGCGACCGGTTCCGCCGGTTGTGCCCACGAGTCCGAAGACCTGCCAGCGCGTCGCACGCCCCGACCCGGTGTGTGACGGTCCGAGGCCGCGCGGGACGGCCGACGCCCACGGGACACCGCCGATGCCGGCGCCTGTCCGTCGGTGTCTGCACCCCGCGCGCCGAGGCCCATCCGGTCTCAAGCTCGCGAGGAGTGAGTAGTGACAGCCACCAAGGTCCACCCGACCACCGACGGGCTACCAGGCGATATCGCCCTGCCCGGGCAGCGGCGCGTGCAGATGCACGTCCGCAAGCGCAACGGTGACCTCGAACCCGTCGATGTCAACCGGATCGTCCGGGCAGTCGAACGGTGGAGCGCCGACCTCACCGACATCGACCCGCTGCGGGTGGCGACCCGCACCATCAGCGGCTTGTACGACGGGGCGAGCACGGACGAGTTGGACCGGCTGTCGATCCAGACCGCGGCCGAGCTGATCGGCGAGGAGCCGCAGTACTCACGGCTCGCCGCCCGTCTGCTGGCCGGATACGTCGACAAGGAGGTACGCGGGCAGGACATCGGCTCGTTCAGCCAGGCGATCCGGCGCGGCCACGCCGAAGGGCTGATCGGTGACCACACCGCCGCCTTCGTCGCCGCCCACGCCCGCATGCTCGACGAGGCGGTCGACCCGGCGGGTGACCTGCGGTTCGAGTATTTCGGGCTGCGCACCGTCTACGACCGGTACCTGCTGCGGCACCCGACCAGCCGGCTGGTGCTGGAGACGCCGCAGTCCTGGCTGCTGCGGGTGGCGTGCGGCCTGTCGCACACGCCGGACGAGGCGATCGCCTTCTACCGGCTGATGTCCAGCCTGGCGTACCTGCCCAGTTCGCCGACGCTGTTCAACTCCGGCACCCGGCACACCCAGATGTCGTCCTGCTACCTGGTGGACTCGCCCCGCGACGAGCTGGACTCCATCTACCAGCGGTACGCGCAGGTGGCCAACCTGTCCAAGTTCGCCGGCGGCATCGGCATCGCGTTCTCCCGGGTCCGCTCCCGCGGGGCGCTGATCCGGGGCACGAACGGACGGTCCAACGGCATCGTGCCGTGGCTGCGGACCCTGGACGCCAGCGTCGCCGCGGTGAACCAGGGCGGCCGGCGCAAGGGCGCCGCCTGCGTCTATCTGGAGCCGTGGCACCCGGACATCGAGGAGTTTCTGCAGCTGCGGGACAACACCGGCGAGGACGCCCGGCGTACGCACAACCTGAACCTGGCGAACTGGATCCCGGACGAGTTCATGCGCCGCGTAGAGGCGGACGGGATGTGGTCGCTGTTCGACCCGGACGAGGTGCCGGAGCTGCCGGATCTGTGGGGTGCGGAGTTCGACGCCGCGTACCGGGCGGCGGAGGCGCAGGGCCGCTGGGTGCGGCAGGTGCCGGCCCGGGAACTGTACGGGCGGATGATGCGCACCCTCGCGCAGACCGGCAACGGGTGGATGACGTTCAAGGACGCCGCCAACCGGCTCTGCAACCAGACCGCGGAGCCCGGCAACGTGGTGCACCTGTCGAACCTGTGCACCGAGATCATCGAGGTCTCCAGCGACGCCGAGACCGCGGTGTGCAACCTGGGCTCGGTGAATCTCGCCGCCCACCTCACCGGCGACAGCATCGACTGGGAACGGTTGCGCGCCACCGTCCGTACCGCAGTGACCTTCCTCGACCGGGTGATCGACATCAACTACTACCCCACCCCGCAGGCGGCGGCGAGCAACCCCCGCTGGCGGCCGGTCGGCCTCGGCATGATGGGCCTGCAGGACGTGTTCTTCGCGCTGCGGCTGCCGTTCGACTCCCCCGCCGCCCGGGAGCTGTCCACCCGGATCAGCGAAGAGCTCTACCTGACCGCCCTGGAGACCTCCGCCGCCCTCGCGGAACGGCACGGCCCGCACCCCGCCTTCGCGCAGACCCGGGCGGCACGCGGGCAGCTACAACCGGACCTGTGGGGCGTCACCGGCAGCCAGACCGCGCGCTGGGACACCCTGCGGGACCGGGTGGCCGCGCACGGGTTGCGCAACTCACTGCTGGTCGCGATCGCCCCGACCGCCACCATCGCCTCGATCGCCGGCTGCTACGAGTGCGTCGAGCCGCAGGTGTCCAACCTGTTCAAACGCGAGACCCTGTCCGGGGAGTTCCTTCAGGTCAACACCGCCCTGGTCGCCGAGCTCAAGGCTCGCGGGCTGTGGACCGAGCAGATCCGGACGGCGATCAAACGCGCCGACGGGTCCGTCCAGGATGTCGCGGAACTGCCGGCGGAGATGCGGGACCTGTTCCGCACCGCATGGGAGCTGCCGCAACGAGCGCTGATCGACCTGGCCGCCGCCCGCGCACCCTTCATCGACCAGTCCCAGTCGCTGAACCTGTTCCTGGCCACGCCGACCATCGGCAAACTCTCCTCGATGTACCTGTACGCCTGGAAGAGCGGGTTGAAGACGACCTACTACCTGCGGTCCCGACCGGCCACCCGCATCCAGCAGGCCACCGTGTCCGCCGTCGTTCCACCGGTGAGCCTCGATGCGGAGGTGCTGGCCTGCTCGCTGGAGAACCCCGAGGCGTGCGAGGCCTGCCAGTGACCACCCCGACCGACACCACCACGGAGACCACACCGATGCTGCTCGACCCCGGGATGGATCTGAACCTCCGCCCGATGCGCTACCCGCACTTCTTCGACCGCTTTCGCGACGCCATCCGCAACACCTGGACGGTCGAGGAGGTCGACCTGCACGCCGACCTGACCGACCTCGACCGGCTCTCCCCCGCCGAGCGGCACCTGGTCAGCCGGCTCGTCGCGTTCTTCGCCACCGGCGACACGATCGTCGCCAACAACCTCGTGCTGAACCTCTACCAGCACGTCAACAGCCCGGAAGGCCGCCTCTACCTGTCCCGGCAACTGTTCGAGGAGGCGGTGCACGTCCAGTTCTACCTCAACCTCCTCGACACCTACGTACCCGACGAGACCGAACGGGCCGCCGCGTTCGCCGCCATCGAGAACATCCCGTCGATCCGGCGCAAGGCCGAGTTCTGCTTCCGGTGGATCGATTCCCTGCAGGACCTGCGCGAGCTACGGAGCAAGCAGGACCGGAGGGCGTTCCTGCTCAACCTGATCTGCTTCGCCGCCTGCATCGAGGGCCTGTTCTTCTACGGCGCGTTCGCCTACGTCTACTTCCTGCGTTCCCGCGGCCTGCTGCACGGCCTCGCCTCCGGCACCAACTGGGTGTTCCGCGACGAGTCGATGCACATGGCGTTCGCCCTCGACGTGGTCGACACGGTCCGCCGAGAGGAGCCGGACCTGTTCGATGACGACCTCGCCGACCAGGTCCGGCAGATGCTCGCCGAGGCCGTCGACTGCGAAGCGCAGTTCGCCGAGGACCTGCTCGGCCAGGGCGTGCCCGGCCTGAACCTGGCAGACATGCGCCAGTACCTCCAGCACGTCGCTGACCGGCGGCTCACCCAGCTCGGCATCGCACCGGTGTACGGGTCGACCAACCCGTTCGCCTTCATGGAGCTGCAGGACGTTCAGGAGCTGTCCAACTTCTTCGAACGCCGGGTGTCGGCCTATCAGGTCGGAGTGAGCGGGGCGGTCACCTTCGACGACGACTTCTGAGCCGACACCCCGCCCCGGGGCGGCGGCACAGCCGCCCCGGGGGTGATGGTCAGAGACATCCGCTGACTCCCGCGCTTCGCGCGATGCCGGCCGAACTCCGGGCCCGATCAGTCCCGGCACAGCGGCACGTCGGGCTCCACGACGGTCCGGTTGACGATGTCCTTCTTGATGAAGTCGGCCTCCTGGGGAATGCCGACCCCCAACACCTGCTCGATCGCCTTGACCAGCGGCTCCGACAGGCTGATGCCCTCACCGGCCCGTACGGTCAGGACGAGTGTGGATCCTCGGCATTTCACCCCCGGCCCGACCGGCAGCGGCAAGCCGATCCGGCCGGCCGCCGATCCGTTGGTCACCCCGACCGACGCCACGATGCCGACGAACGGCCCGGCACCCGCAACCGGCAGGCCGAGCATGAACCCGAAACGGAACTCCGCGGCCACGACGATGCCCTCGACACCGATCGAAACGCCACGGATGGACTTCACGATGCTCTCCTGCACGGAGAAGGCCGGCGTCAGGACACTCGATTGGACGTAACCGATGGGTCCGTCGAGGCCCCACTTGCCGGTGGCCTTGATGTTGCCGTTCTTCGCCGAGAACCCGGTGCTGACGAGAAACTTGAACGTCTGCTTGAGGGTCGCCGGGAATCCGCCGATGATGATGGGCTGCTTCACCTCGATGGGCAGCTCGATCTTGACCTTCTTGTTGTCCGCCAACCCGCCTTCGGCGCCGGCGGCGATGGTGATGGCGAGCCCCTCGACTCCGTCGATCCGGAACTGCGGGTGGGGGATCACGCCGTTGGTCACCCGGATGTCCCCCCACGCCCGGAGGTTCCGAAGCAGCAGTTGGATGTCGAAGTCGACCTTGAGACGCTGCACGGCCGTCGAGTGCGAGGCGGTCAACCCCATCTTCGACTTGTCCTTGTACGCCTCGATGTCCCAGTCGCCGACCTTCTGGTTGATGCTCTTGGCCCCGCGCGCACCCGGCTCAGGCGCCGGGGCGAAGACGATCGGCGGCACGGCGAGCCGGACGTCGCCCGCGCCGATCGCGTTCACTCCCAGCCCGGTCGCCTGCCCGGCGTCCGGAACGACCGCCCCGGCCGGACCCCCGTCGACGACCTCGCCGAGCAGGTCAGGCAGCGGGCCGAAGGTCTGCGCCTCAGCGTCGAGCGGTTGGTCGAACGTGAAGTGGCCGTCCCGCACCACATCGGTCAGCCGCACCGGGGCCAGGGTGACGGCCTTGTCGCCGCCGGACCGCTCGACCTTCACCACCCGGCCGACCGCCTCGCTCGTGGCGAACATGATCTTACCGAGCGCCACGTCCTTGGCACCCCGGGCGCTGCCGTCGATCACGTAGGTGAACCCGTCCCTGCTCACCGACCGGATGACCCTGCTGCCGCCCTCGACGAGCACCACATCGGGCTGGTAGACCACGGACCTGTCCGGCTTCGGGCCGTACCCGTACCGGTCGTCGGTCGGATCGGATCCGCCGAGGCCGACCCTTCCGCAACCGGCGGTCAGCAGGATGACGACCAGCCCGGCCGCCATCCGTGCACGCCTACGCATGTTCGCTCCCGCCCCGCTCACAGCCGACCGGCCACCACCTGGATCAGGTCCTTCAACGGCTTGTGGTTCTCCTTCGGGTCGTTGAGCAGCACCAGGCGGATCCCGACCCACGTGCCCGTCTTCTGGACGAAGACCTCATTCGTCTGCGTGTCCAGGTACGCCTCGTCACCGACACCGGACAGCGTCTCCAGTTCGTGACCCAGCTGGCGCTCGATGTCGAGCATCTTCTTCGCGCCGTCGCCCACGTAGACCTCGACCTGGCCGGTCGGGCCGGTGGTCGGTGCCGTCCAGGTGCAGCTCTGTTGGCCGGCCCGGTGCGGGTCGAGCTTGAGCCGGGCCAGCGCGGCCGCCTCCTGATCGGTCACCAGGTCGCACGCCGTCGGTTCGGGCTTGTCGGCCGGGGCGGACGACGCGGCGTCTCCCCCGGGAGCCGTGGCAGTGGTCGCTGACGGTTGACCCTCGGCGCTCGCCGCCCGCGGCTCCTCCGATCGTCCGCACCCGGTCGCCGTGAGCAGCAGCACGGTGGCCGGCGCCACGAGCAGCCACCAGCTGGCACCCGCCCGCGTGGTCATGACACGCCCACCTGTTCCAGCGACTTCTCGAGCCCCGGGCAGTGCTTCGTCGTGTACTCCGACACCGGCGGCAGCGCCGTCTTGACCTTCGCCATGGTCGGGTTGAGCCGCGCGTAGGCCGCGGGGTCTTGGGCCATGCTCTTGCCCGTGGTGTCGATGACCGCGTCGTAAAATTCGCTGAGCGCCGCGACCTGGGTCTTGATCTCGGCCGGCGCCGCTGCCTTCAGATCCTTCACCCGGGCGTGCGCGTTGGCCACATCGGCCTTCCTGTCGGCCGCGCCCTGCGCGAACAGCGGATCGATCGAGGCGGTGAAGGCCTTCACCGCCTCGCACCAGCGGTCGCCGCCACCCGGCTTGCCCTGGCCTGTCGCGTCCCCGCCACCGGGCTGGGCGGTCGCCTTCCCGCCGTCGGCCGCAGCGGTCGCACCTGCGCTGCCAGCCGGGCCGGCATCGCCCGCCGCCGGTGCCGCGTCGTCGGGCCCGCAGCCCGCCAACAGGAGCCCGACCGCCAGCGCGGCAACACTCCCCCGAATTCGTGTCATCGATCCCCCTCTGACGAGAGCGAGCTGACCGCCTCGCATAGGTCCAACCTCGCTGGACGACCCGCGGCACATGCCGGCGGCGTCCACTTGATCAGTCTGATCGGCCGGCTTCGGGAGTCGTTCAGGAATTGTTCAGGCGGACGGGCGCACCCGCTCGGGGAGCGGAAAGGCGGTCGGCTCGACGTCCATCTCACGCATCCGCGCGACGTACTCCCGATAGCGGCGGCTCGCCTCGCCGTGCCGCCCGGCGGCCGACAACGCGCCGATCAGCCCCAGGTGCGCCGGCTCGTCGTAGCCGTCCTCGACGGTGAGCCGCAGGTACCAGCCGATCGCCGCCTCCGTGCGGCCCAATTGCAGGCACCGCCTCGCCAGCCGGTGGATCACTTCGCGATGCAGGTCGGCTAGGACGGCACGGGGACGCTGTACCCAGTCTCCAACGACCTCGCCGTCGTCGCAGAGATCGCCGGTGTACCGGGCCACCACCGCCTCGAGGCGGCTCAGCAGCCGGACATCGCCATCGGTGCCCGCGGCCTCTGCCGGATCTGGGCCGCCGCTCGGCCGGGCCTTCGTCGTGCTCGCGCCGTCCGACGCGATGGCCGCGCGGGCCGCTTCATAGAAGCGCAGCGCGTCCACCGCGACGTGCGCCGGGTTGATCCGGACGGTGGCAGGGTCGGTGGCGAGGTAGCGGTCAGCCGGATGCTGCCGGTCCGGATCGAGTACGCCCCGGACGGTCGAGATCAGGACGGACAGGCGGCGCAGCGCCACGTCCGTCCGGGCCTCCGGCCACAGCGCGGTGGCCAGGGCCTCGCGGGCGACCGGCCTCCCGAGCTGCCCGATCACCATCTTGAGCAGGTCCCGCGCCTTGCGGGACTGCCAGCTAGCCGCCGGCACGGGCACCCCGGCCAGCCGTACGGTGAACTGGCCCAGGGTTTGCACCTCGACCGCGGGGACGGGCGCCGGGCCGATCGACGCCAACGGGCCGGCGACCTGCCAGGCGCCGTCCTGCACGCCGAGCTGCTTCAGCCGCTCGTATGCCACCTCCTCCGCCAACTGGTCGCCGGAGAGACGTGCCTGCAGTAGGGCGTTGGTGGCGAGGGCGAACTCGTTGCCGAGTTCGGCCCAGATGGTCGCTGCCTCGACCAGGCTGGCGAGGAAGCGGCGGACCCGCCGGGCGGACGCCGCCTCGGGGCTGGCCCGGTGGGAGGCGAGCGCGGCGAGCTCCATGGCCTCGGCCAGGCCGGCGGCGTCACGACGGCGGCCGGCCTCTGATCGAACCTGTTCGCCGTAACGTAGTGCGGCCTGCGGATCACCGGAGCAGAGAGCGACCCAGCCCGCGGCCAGTTCGGCGACGGTGGGCCCGGCGGCGCTGGGCATGGCCAGGGCCCGCCCGGCGTACTGCTCGGCCGCCACCGGATCGTCCGCGTAGCTGATCCGCGCGAGCCCCGCGCACGCCTCGACCAACACCTGGGCGTTGCCGTCCGGCTCTCCCATCGCCAGCGCCGCCTGGTAGGCGACCATCGCCTGGCGGGCAGCGCCACGGACCCGGTGCACCCGAGCGGCCAGCGCCAACCCGAAGGCCGCCAGCGGCGACCCGGCCTGCTGCCACCGGGCCACGGCCTCGTCCGCGTCGCTACGCGCCCGGCGCAACTCGCCCAGCCCCAACCAGGCCTCCGCCCGGTTGTGCAACGCCAATGCGAGCAGCGTCTGGTGCCCGAGCAGCTCGCCGAGCCGGACCGCCTCCCGGAGTTCTTCGACGGCCGACCGGTAGCGTCCCTCCTCCACCAGGCGTGAACCGACATTGCACCGGATCCGGAGTTGCTGGCCGAAGTCGCCGGCCCGCTCGGCCGCCGCGAGCGCCCGGGCGTACGCGTACTCGTTGTCGGCCCGGTTGCCGTCGCTGAACGCGACCAGCGCCTGCGCCACGTACGCCGCCGCAACCGCCGAGTCGTCCCCGCTCTGCTCCGCGACGCGGACGGCCTCCTCGGCGAGTTGCCCGGTCTGCGCCTGGTCGCCCCTCGCCCAGCGGGTCGCGGCCAGGCCGGCGAGCACCTGGGCGCGGTCCGCCAGCGCGGACGGCCCATGGTCGGCAGCGTCCAGTGCCGCGCGTTGGTAGCAGGCTTCGGCCGCGTCGAACCGCCCCCGATGGTGCAGCAGCACACCGAGGCGCCAAGCCAGCGCCGCCGGCAACGGCGAGTCCGCCGGCACGGCCGCGAGATGGCGCAGGGCCTCGTCGTAACGCCCGTCGTGTACGGCCGCCTCGACCAGACCGAGAACTTCAAGCCGGTCAGGACCACCCGGGTCGGTGGTCTTGGCGCCAACGCCTTTCATCGGAGTCACCTGTCACTGGTCCTCGTCATCCGATCCGGGGGTGACGGCACCGTCAACTGCCGAACGTACCCCGCATCGTCAAGCGTTCTCGCTGCCTGGTGATACCTCACGACAAGCACACCGAGACCAGTGAGGCCGACAAGGCCGGCGAGGACCAGCCCGACGACAATGCGAAAGCGCATCATTTCTCCTTGGACCCGGGGGGATATGGCGGATTTCCGCAGCCTAGGCCGCTCCGCCCGGTTCGCGGATCAGTGCTGCCTCGAATCTGGGGTGTCGCCTCGCCGATGGTGATGTGCGGGCCTCCCTCCCGCCGCTCGGGCCGGCCGGCCGATCCCGGTCGGCATGGTCGCCGCCGCCAAGTCGGATGTCCGGCGGCTTCGTCAGGCCCACGTCGGGCCGCCGCCACCCGGCGTAAGGTTTGCCCTAGGCACCGCCCCGGGGAAGCCACCCGGCACCCGTTGGTGGCGGTGATGAGAAGAAGTCGTCCTGTCGGTCCTCGGACTCGCTCGCGCGTCCTGGCCGCGCATGACCGCGGGGGCGCTCGTGGAGCGGCTACGCCGGGGCTTACGTCCGGTCACCGAGAAGACCAACGTCACTACCGCCGAACTGTTCTTCGACGTGGTGTTCGTCTTCGCGTTCATCCAGGTCACCACGTTGATGACTGCGGAGCACAATGCGCTCGGTGTCGCCCACGGGCTGCTGGTGCTCACCTTGCTGTGGTGGTCGTGGTCGCTGTTCGCCTGGCTGGGCAACCGGGTAAGGGCCAACTACGGTCTGTCGCGGCTGGTGATCCTCACCGCCACGCCGGTCCTGTTCCTGCTGGCCGTCACCATCCGGGAGGTGTTCGACGACCTGCCAGGCGGAGTCGACAGCGGGCTGCTGTTCGTCACCCTTTTCGCCCTGGTACGCGTGTTCTACCTGGCCCTGCGGCTGTACGCCACGCCGGGACTGCGCGTGCGCGACGTTTCCGCGCTCACCATACCGTTGAGCGTCGCCACCGGCCTGTTGCTGACCGCAGTGCTGCTGCCCACGTCCGGCCTGCCTGCCGAGCGGGTCAGGCTCGGCCAGGTGGTGCTCTGGGGGATCGCCGTGGCCGTCGACTACGGCTTCGGCATGGCGCTACCGATTCCAGCGCGGGCCATCTTTTCCGCCCGGCACTGGGCGGAACGGCACAATCTGATCATCATCGTGGCGCTCGGCGAGGTCCTGGTCGCCATCGGCATCGCTGGCACCGACCTGCCCAACACACCGGGACTGCTCATCGCCTCCGCGTTCGCGGTCCTCGTCGCCGGCGCGCTGGAGTGGATCTATTTCGACCTCTCCACGCTGACCGGGGAACACGCCATACGCGGGGCCCAACCGGCCCGCCGGGTGGCCCTCGCCCGGGACGGCTACACCTATCTGCACCTACCGATGATCGCCGGCATCATGCTGCTCTCCGTCGGCCTCAAGCACACCCCGTCACTGGTCGGAGAGATCAACGCCTACCACCGTGGTGATCCGCTCGACACACTCGGCCGCTACGCCCTCTACGGCGGGTCGCGCTGTTCCTGGCGGCCCACGCGGCATTCCAGTGGCGGCTGAGCCGCAGAGCCCGCGCCCCGGTCTGGCCCCGGCTCGCCGCAGCAGTCGCGCTCCTCTCGCTGCTGCCCATCACCGCCCGAATCTCCGCCCTCCAGGCGCTGGGGTGGCTGGCCGTGACCTGCCTGGTCACCGCCGTGGCGGAGGTCGTGGTCAGCCGGCCGCTACGGCGCCAACTGCGACAGGCACTCTCCGCGGAAGCGGAGACTGGCTCCCCCGAAAACCGCGAGGCCGACCCGGCGGGACGGGCTTCTCATAGTCGCGCCACCACCTGAGTACGGGTTCGTCACCCCATGGCACGCATCCTGACCACCGGGTGGTGGTGGGGCGGGCCTCCGCAGGCCAACTGATCCTCGCGTCACCTGGGATGGGCGGCGGGGCTTCGGTACCCGCCGCAGGCAGCCGGGGCGGTGGCGGAGGTGCCGCGTTCATTGACCGGATGGACGGTGATGCCCCGCCTGGGTGGCCTTGTCGTGCGCATCCCTCCGGGTGTACGACGTCCAACCGTCGGTGTGGCGGGGTTGTGTCCGGCGACGATGAGCGGTGTGGGACTGCGGGAAGGCGGTGGAGAGGGTCAGGACCTGTTGCAGCGCCGCGAGGACGTGCGGCAGGCCAACTTTCTGGAGCTGTTCGTCGACCTGGTGTTGGTGTTCGCCCTGGCCGGGGTGGTCAACCGGGTCGCGCGGGACCTGGTCAGCCCTGACATTGTCGCCCGGTGGCGGGCGATGGCCTACCTGCTCGTGCTGTCGCTGCCGCTGATCTGGTTGTGGATCACGACCGCGCACATCACCAGCTGGTTCGACCCTCGTCGCCGCAAGATCCAGTGGATCGTCCTGGCCAGCGCCTTCGGACTGCTGGTCATGTCGTCGTCGCTGCCGTCCGCGTTCGTCGGCCGCGGGTTGGCGTTCGTGCTGCCGTACGTGATCCTGCAGCTGGGCCGGCCACTCATCCTGATGCCCGCGCTGCGCGGGCACCCCTTGCAACAGCTCTACCGCCGGTCGCTGCCATGGCACGCGGTCTCGGCGGGGATCTTCTTCGCCGGCGCCGCCGTCAGCGGCGCCGCCCGCGCCGCCCTGTGGGGGGCCGCCGTGACGGTGGACATCGTCGCCGCGCAGCTGCGCTGGCCGGCACCGGGAACGCCCGAACCGCCGGTCAGTGCGTGGGCCACGGACAGCAAGCACCACCTGCCCGAGCGCTACCAGCAGCTCCTGATGATCGCCCTCGGAGAAACCGTGCTCGCGGTCGGCACCACATTCACCAGCGAGCCGATCAGCCTGGCCACCTCGGCGCTGCTGGTGGTGGCGTTCCTGTCAGTAGTGCTGCTGTGGCGCATCTATTTCTACCGCTCCGGGCAGATCCTCGCCGACGCCCTCGCCGCCGCAGGGGACAGGGACGCCGCCGGCCGCGCCACCGGCACTGCCCACGTCCTCATGGTGCTGGGCATCGTCGCCACCGCCGTCGGCTTCGAGGCCATGCTGAAACATCCGGGAGGCACGCCTGAGCCCGCGTGGCTCATCGCCAGCCTCGGCGGCCCGGCACTGTTCCTCTACGGCCGTATCCGTCTGGAACGCATCGTGTACAACCGGCTCTCCATCCGCCGCGTCGTCGCCGTCGCCGCACTGGCAGTCGCCGCCATCCCCCTGTACTTCGCTCCGCCGCTAGCCTCTCCGGTCGTTGCCGGACTCATACTGCTCGCCGTCGCCCTCGCCGACGCCCGTCACGCCGCCGGCCGTCCCCCCGAAGCCCCCTCCCCGGCACACTAGGCCGGCCGCAAGCGAGACGCTGCCATTGACGTCGCCGGTATGGTCCGGTGGCGGCGGGTAGATCATCGACGTTGAGCAGGGGTGACCGGTGTTCCTCTGGGTGCATTACACCGACATGGTGATCGCGCTGCTGGCTGTGCCCATCGCCGTGGCCGCAGGCTGGGTCGTGATGCGTCCCCCGGCCTCGGCAGGCACCAAGGGTTCGCGGATGCGGCGGCTGCTGTTTGGGCTGCTGCTCGGCGGGGCTGCGCTGCGGGTGGTTGCGGCTCTGCTCCTGCTGCCGAACGGGTGGGACTTCGCGGGGCCGAGGTTGGTCTTCGTCGCCCCGACGCTGGCGGTGGTCGCGACGGTTCACGCGGTGTGGGTACGCCCGATGCCGGGGTCGCCCGGTGGCGAGCGGCGGGCAGCCAGGTGGCCCGGCGACTACTGGGCGGCGGCGGTCGCGGTAGGTGCGGTGCTGGTGGCCAGCGCGGCGCAGTTGGCCGGCACGGGCGCCGCTGCGCTGACCGGTGTCGGTGTCCTCGGCGCTGCCGCGGTGTGGCGGCGGACCCGATGGAGCGGGCGGTCGGCCGGCCGGTGGTGGCGTACGGCGGCGAAGGGCGCGCTCGGCGCCGCGGTGGCCGCCGCGGTGCTCGCGGCGCTGTCCACGGCCAGCCAGCTGCCGGCGAGCAGCAGCATGACCGGCGGCCCCGCCGACATCGGCGGCGGCAGCATGGCCGGTCATCGCCACCACGGTGGTGCCAGTGTGACCACGTTGACCGGCACCGACACGGACGGCGTGCCGGCACGCCGGTTCACCTTGACCGCGCAGCCCGCCAGGATCCGACTGGATTCGGGCCAGCAGGTGGAGGCATGGACGTTCAACGGCGTCACGCCCGGCCCGCAGCTGCGGGTCCGGCAGGGGGACCTGGTGGAGGTGACGCTGGTCAACC
Organism: Micromonospora sp. NPDC006431; assembly: GCF_042870725.1. Taxonomy (NCBI): domain Bacteria; kingdom Bacillati; phylum Actinomycetota; class Actinomycetes; order Micromonosporales; family Micromonosporaceae; genus Micromonospora; species Micromonospora sp. NPDC006431. The sequence continues at coordinate 153,438 of NZ_JBIAHQ010000014.1, read as the reverse complement.
GGCTGCCCGGCGTGGGCGTGACCCTGCACTGGCACGGCGTGGACGTGCCCAACGCGATGGACGGCGTGGCGGGGGTGACCCAGGACGCGGTCCCGCCAGGCGGCCGGTTCGTGTACCGGTTCCGGGCCAAGCAGGTCGGCACCTACTGGTACCACTCCCACGAGATGTCCTCCGTCCAGGTCCGTCGGGGCCTGTTCGGGGCGCTCGTGGTCCTGCCCGCGAACGCGCCCGAACAGAGCGGTGACGTCGACGAGACAGTGCTGCGGCACACCTGGGTCGACGAGGACGGCGTCGCGACCCTCGGCGTGACCACCGGCGTGCAGCGGCGACAGACGCCGGCCGGCCGGCAGGTGCGGCTCCGGCTGGTCAACACCGACGGCAACCCTGCCACCTTCACCCTGACCGGCGCCCCGGTACGGGTCGTCGCGATCGACGGCACCGACGTGCACGAACCGGGTCTGCTCAAGGGCGTACGGATCCTGGTCGGCGGTGGGGCCCGCTACGACCTGACGTTCACGATGCCCGACCAGCCGGTTGTCCTCCGCGCAGACGGCCCGGCGATCGTCTACAGCCCCGACGGGAACGCAGGCCCCGACCATGCGGGTCCGGCACCGGCGCTGCTGGACCCCGCCCGCTACGGCACGCCCGCCGCCACCCCGTTCGGAGCGGCCAGCCACGTCGACCGACGCTTCACGCTACGCGTCGACGAGCGGCTCGGCTTCTACGACGGCCGCCCGGCGGTGCGGTACACGTTCAACAACCGGTCGTTCCCGGACGTGCCGATGCTCATGGTCTCCCCCGGTGACCTGGTCGAGGTCACCTACGTCAACCGCAGCGGCCAGCACCATCCGATGCACCTGCACGGGCACCACATGCTGGTGCTGAACCGGGACGGCAGGCCCACGAGCGGGAGCCCGTGGTGGGCCGACACCCTCGACGTCGGGCCAGGCGAGACCTACCGGGTGGCGTTCCGGGCGGACAACCCCGGGATCTGGATGGACCACTGCCACAACCTCGAACACGCCGCCAACGGCATGATCCTGCACCTGGGCTACTCGGGCATCACCACGCCCTTCCAGACCGGGCACGGCACCGCCAACCACCCGGAATAGGCCTGCTGGGAGGCCTGACCCGGGTGCGGACGTGCTCACCGCGCGGCTGTCACGACCATCGTGCTCACCGTCGCCGGCCGCTCGGTATGCGGGCGCGCCGATCACCCTGGGTCATCGGCGGAATGTCACTTCCCGCACCAAGCTCCAGACGCGGTTCACGCTGCAGACTGGCGACGATCACCCCATAGGGTTTCCCAAAAGATCTACCAGAGTGGATCAATGGGAGGACCACGTGATCGACGGAAGTCAACGACGACGAATCCGGCGCCTCGCGGCCCTGGGAGTCGGCGTACTCCTGGCCAGCCTGCTCACGCCCACCCACACCGCCCAGGCGCAACCGGACCCGGCGCCCGCGGTCGGCAAGGCGTCCTTCAGCAAGCCCGCCGCCTTCGACGTAACCGCGCCGCTGCGCGACGTCGCCCGCACCGCCCGACGCTCGGTGGCGCCCACGCCGCCGCAGCTGCCCGAGGAACGCGGCCCGCGACTGAGCGACCGCGGCCACACCCCCGACCAGGCGGTCCAGGCCAAGAAGCCGACCCGCACGATCGGCGGCACCACCGCGAACTTCGAGGGCCTCAGCAACCAGGACAACTTCAACGTGCTGGGCGGCCGGGTCAACCCGCCCGACCCGATCGGCGATGTCGGCCCGAACCACTACGTCGAGATGGTCAACCTGGTCTTCGGGGTCTACTCCAAGACGGGCCGGCTGCTGCTCGGTCCCCTCGCGCTCGGGGACCTGTGGGCCGGCTTCGCAGTCGACGAGTGCACCGAACACTCCGGCGACCCGGTCGTGCTCTACGACCAGCGGGCCGACCGCTGGATCCTCACCCAGTTCACCACCCGCGGCTCGGACTACCCGAACGAGCCGGCCAACCTCTTCTACAACTGCGTCGCCATCTCCACCACCGGCGACCCGACCGGCTCCTACTACCGGTACGCCTTCAACACCGGCTACAACTTCCCGGACTACCCGAAGTACGGGATCTGGGGTGACACCTACCTGATCACCACCCGCGAGTTCGGCACCGTCGACCCGTCCGTCTACGGCATCGGCGTCTACGGACTCGAACGGGACCGGATGATCGCCGGCGACCCGGACGCCCGGGCGGTGAGCTACCTGCTCCAGGAGGGCCGGGTTCCGTTGAACCTCATCGGCGACGGCCTGCTCCCCGCCGACGCGGACGGACCCAAGCCGCCCCCGGCCGGCTCACCCGCACCGATCGTCGGCACCCAGGACGACGGCGCGGGATACGGCGCCACCTTCGACGCCGTCAACGTCTGGGAGTTCAGCGTCACCTGGAACGCGGCCCCCACCGCCTCGATCGGGCTCAAGACCCAGCTGCCGACCGCCGGGTTCGACTCGGTCTTCCCCTGCCAGCCGACCGCCCGCGACTGCCTGCCCCAACCCGGCATCACCAACCGCGACCAGTACCTCGACGTGCTCTCGTACCGGCAACGGCCCACCTGGCGGCTGGCCTACCGAACGTTCGGCTCGTACGAGTCCATGGTCACCAACCAGTCGGTGGAGGCGCTGCCCGGGCAGGCCGGCGTCCGCTGGTGGGAGCTGCGCCGTGACAAGCGCGGCAACTACACCATTCACCAGGAAGGCACCTTCGCCCCCAACGACACCGTCAACCGCTGGATGGGCAGCATCGCGCAGGACCGCAAGGGCAACATCGCCCTCGGCTACAGCGTGGTCAACGGCACCGACGTCTACCCCGGAATCCGCTACACCGGCCGCCTCGCCGGTGACCGGCGCGGCGAGCTCACCCTGGGCGAGGCCACCGTCGTCAACGGTACGGCCGCGCAGACCAGCCTCAACTCACGCTGGGGCGACTACAGCTCGATGAACGTCGACCCGGTCGACGACTGCACCTTCTGGTACGTGAACGAGTACTACACCCAGGCCGGGGCCGCCCAGGCGCCCAACGGCAACGGCTGGCAGACCCGCATCGCCAGCTTCCGCCTACCCGGCTGCTGACCGGCACCATCGGGCGGGCGGCCATGGCGGCCGCCCGCCCGATGCCTCTTCCCTCACCAGCGACGCGTCATCCCCGTCCTGGCCGGTCCCGGGCTCGGCTTCATGCGCGGCCTGACGGTCGGTGCGGCGGTGCCGGTCAAGGCGGCCGGCGGAAAGAACCTGGAGGTGCTTTCCCCCACTATCTGCCGCCGGGCGGTCAACTCGGGGACCGCGCCGCCTAGCCGCCCGTCACAGCTCGATCGGGACGCGCAGGTCGTGGCCGTCCGGGTCGAGGGTGTAGTGCTGCACCACCCGGGCTCGGTACAGCCGGTACGCCGCCGGGGCCACGACGTCCGCCCGCTCCAGCACAGACACCCCGCGGGCCGCGGCCGGCCCGTTGTAGACGTCGATGCCCGCGTCCAGGTCCGGGCCGGTGAGCTCCTCGCCGATCGCCGTCAGGTAGACCGCCCGGCCCTGGTACACCGCCACCCGCGAATCGAAGATCACGATGCTCAGGTCGGGTCGCGACGCCAGGTTGCGCGAGTGCCGCGTGTCGACCTTCGAGGCCCAGTAGAACGCCCGGTAGTCCGCCGTCACGAAGTAGACGGGTGACACCCACGGCGCGCCGGTCTCGTCCACGGTGCCGAGCGTCAGGTAGAAGTTCGCGTCGATGACCGCCCTCGCCACGGCGGAAAGCTGCTCGCCGTTCACGCGACCACCTGCAGCTCGCGCGGTTCGGCCGTCGCGCGCTGCCGCTCCAGCCGGATCGACCAGCGGCTGGTGAGCAGCAGCCCGGCGCCGGCCGCGAGGAACAGCCCGCCGAGCAGCAACCAGCCGGGCGCGCCCCACCCGGCGAGCAGCGCGGTGAGCAGGCCAGGGGCGAGCATCATCGCGGCCCCCTCGCCCACGCCGAACATGCCCTGGTATTCACCGTGCGCCTCCTCCCGGGTCATCCCCACCGACAGACCGTACCCGCTGCCGACGAAGAAGAGCTCGCCCACGGTGTGCACCGCGGCGGCGGCGAAGAGCAGCGCGATCACCACGGTCCCGGCGCCGCCGTCGGTCGTCGCGAAGAGCAGACAGGACACGGCGAGCGCCCCGCCAGCCATGATGGACAGTCGACCAGCGCTGCGCACGGTCGCGGCCGCCCGGGTGAAACGGTTGAGCAGCAGCACGATGACCACGCCGTTGAAGGCCAGCAGCACGCCCATCGTCCAAGGTGGGGCCTGCGTGTGCGTGGTGAGCCAGACCGGCAGGCCGGAGTCGAGCAGGCCCCAGTTCAGCGCGAGCACCCCATTGAGCACGGTGAGCACGAGGAACGGCCGGTCGCGCAGCACCAGCACCTTGCGCTTGACCTTGCGCTCGCGCAACGACTCCACGTGCGGCACCCGGGACATCAGCAGGGCGAACGCCAGGTTGGCCGAGCCGCAGAACAGCACCAGGGCGACGTATCCGGCCCGGCTGTCGAAGACCAGTACGACGATGCCCACCAGCGAGCCCGCGACCGCGCCGACCTCCTTCATGACGTGGCAGTTGGAGATCGCCTTCAGCCGGTCGGCGCCGCTGGTCAAGCCGGACAGCACCGCGATCCGGATGCCCGGCGCGGCCCGCTCGACCGTCACCACCACGGTCGTCACCAGCATGGCCGACCAGAAGTCGCCGACCAGGGCCAGCGACATGGTGGCGAGACCCTGCACCGCCGCCACGACGATCAACACCTCGCGTGGACCCAGGCGGTCGGCGAGGTAGCCGAACGGCATTCCGGCGACCATGCCGACCACACCCGCCGCGGTGATGCCGAAGCCGAACTCGGCCGGTGACAGCCCGACCGAGCGCAGGAAGAACAACGCCCAGCAGGCGTACCAGGCGCCCCGGCCGACCGCGAGCACCAGGGTCGCGACGTAGATCGGACCGACCGGCGCCTGCCAGAACACGCGCCTGGTCCATCCGGGCCGCCACCGGACGCCCTGCTCCTCGATCGCCGCCACGCAACCCCCTCCGCCGTTGCCCGCCCAGCATCGCGTCGCCCGACAGCCCGGTCATCTCCGATATTGCGCTTTTGTTCCACTGGGCTGCGGGGCGAGGGCAGTGGGCACGATGGAAGAAGACAGACCCGAACGGCGGACGCGAGGCTCAGCCGGTAGCCGAAAGCCGGGGGGAAGGAAACGCTGTGCACGAGCGGGGATCCTCAAACGTGGGCTGGCCGGACGGCGGGGGACGCCCGATACACCACGCGGTCACGCACTGGGCCCGGCGTACACCGGAGGCGCCCGCCGTCACCTGCGCCGACGGCACGTTGTCCTACCGTGAGCTGGACGAGCGGGCCAACCGGCTCGCCCACCACCTGCGCCAGCTCGGCGTGGACCGGGACGTGGTCGTCGCGATCCATCTGGACCGCGGTCTGGACCACTATGTGGCGCTGCTCGGCGTCTTCAAGGCCGGCGGCGCCGCGCTGCCGCTGGACACCGGCTATCCCGCCGCCCGCCTGCGGTACATGCTGGACGACAGCGGTGCCCACGTGCTGATCACCGGGCAGGACCCGCCCGCCGACGGCAAGGGCACCGTGGTCAATCCGAACACCGACGCGACTTTGATCGCCGCGAACCCCGCCACGGCACCGGCCTGCCGCACCCGGGCCGCCGATCTCGCCTACCTGATGTACACCTCGGCGTCGACCGGGGCGCCCAAGGGCGTGCAGCTGGAGCACGGCGGGATCACCGACCTGTGCCGCTGGCACGTCGCGGCCCTCGGGCTGACCGGGGCCGACCGCGGCTCGCTCGCCGCTCCGCTGAGCTTCGACGCGTCGATCCTCGACCTGTGGCCGGTGCTCAGCGTGGGCGGGCACGCCGTCGCGGTGTCCGACGAGGACCGGGGCGACCCCGAGCGGCTGGTCCGGGCGCTGCGGGACAACGAGATCACGGTGTGCTTCCTGACCACCGCCCTCGCCGAGATCCTGCTCGCCCAGCCCGAGCTGGAGACGCTGTCGCTGCGCTACCTGGTGACCGGCGGCGAGGCGCTGCGGCGCCGCCCCCGGCCCGGGCTGCCCTTCCGCCTGGTCAACATCTACGGCCCCACCGAGACCACGGTGTACGTGACCTCGGCCGTCGTGGCCGACTCGGCCACCGAGGACGGGCCGATCCCGATCGGCCGCCCGCTCGGCGCGGTGGACGTGCGCCTGCTGGACCCGCACGGCAAGCCGGTGCCGCCGGGCGAGGCCGGCGAGATCGTGGTCGCCGGCACCGGCGTCTCCCGAGGCTACCTACGGCGGCCGGAGCTGACCGCCCAGCGCTTCGGCGTGGACGGGGCGGTGCGCACCTACCGCACCGGCGATCTCGCGCGCCGCAACGCCGACGGCCAGCTCGAGTTCCTCGGCCGCATCGACCGGCAGGTGAAGATTCGCGGGCACCGCATCGAACCCGACGAGATCGAGCGGGTCCTGCTGCGGCATCCGGACGTGCGGCAGGTGGCGGTGGCCGCCGTCCGGCCGTCCGGCCAGGCCACGCAGCTGGTCGCCTACGTCGAGCCGGTCGGCCGGCACACCGGGACGGGCTGGTCGGCGCCGCCGGAGTCCGCCGGAAACGCCGCCACCACGGTGGCCACGGTGCGGGCGCTGGCACCCCGCGCACTGCTCGAGATCGGACCGGGCGTGACCGGGCTCGACCGGGTGTGCGGCTCGCACGTCCGGCTGGACTCCCTGGTTGCGGGCGGCCGTGCGGACTTCGACGTCGTGCTCGTCGACGCCCACGGCGTGCGGCTGCGTTCGGTCGAGGACCTGCTCGCCACGATCGCCGCGGCGATGCGGCAGACCGTCGCCGGCGGCACCGTGCTGGTCAGCGGCGTGCGGTCGCTCCCGCTGCTGCCGGCCGCCGCCGGCGCGGCCGAGCTGGCGGCGGCTCCGGACGCGACGACCGGGGACGAGCTGCGCTGGCGGGCGTACGGCCGGCTGCGGGCCGACGCGGCGCCGGCGCTCCACCCCGCGGTCTTCGCGGACCTGGAAGGAGGGTCCGTGGACATCGTGCCGCGGTACGACCGGGACGATCCCGGCCGGTTCGACGTGCTGATCCGGGTCGGCGAGGTGGCGCCGGCGCCGGGGTTCGACTGGCTGGACTGGGGCGGCGACGTCGACCTGGCCGGCATCCGGGACCTGCTGCGGTCCGGCGCGCGGCGCGTGGTCGGCGTCCGGTCGATTCCGTACGCGCAGCTGTCGGCGCGGTTCGCCGCCTGGCAGGACATGGTGGGCCCGGCGACCGCCGGCGAGCTGCGCGACCGGGCCCGGCCCGCCGGCGCGCCGTCGCTGATCGACCTCCGCGCGCTCACCGTCGGCCTGCCCTACCGGGTGCGGCTCAGCTGGGCCGCCGGCCGGCCGGACGGCGCGCTGGACGCGGTGTGGCTGCACGACTCCGTGCCCGAACCCGTCCGCCTGCCCTGGCCGGGCCCGGACACCGTGCCGGCCGTGCCGGCGAACCACGCACCGGACGAGCAGGGCGACGAGGAGCTGCGGCGGGCGCTGCGGGAGGCGCTGGCCACCCGGTTCGTCCCGCACGAGATGCCGGACCTGTTCGTCCTGCTGGATCGGCTGCCGCTGACCCCGGTGGGCAAGGTGGACCGCAACGCGCTGCCGCCACCGCACTGGCTGGGCGGTGAGCGGCAGGCCGCCGCCGGGCCACGGACCCCCGCCGAGGAGGCGGTGACCGGCCTCGCGGAGGAGGTGCTCGGCCGGGCGGGCGTCGGCCGCGACGACGACCTGCGCTCCCTCGGCGCCCACTCGCTCACCTTCGCCCAGCTCTCCACCCGGATCATGCGGCGGTTCGGGGTCCGCGTCCCGGTACGCCGGCTGCTCGAGGAGCCCACCGTCGCGGCGATCGCCGGCCGGCTGGAGAACTCCTGCCCGGCCACCCTCGACCGGCAGGAGGTCAGCTGATGGATGCCCCGCTGTCGTTCGCCCAGCAGCGGCTGTGGTTCCTCGACCAGCTGCACCCGGGCGCCACCGGCTACAACATCCCGTCCGCGCACCGTATCCGCGGTCCGCTCGCGCCCGAGCTGCTCGCCCGGGCCCTGACCGAGGTGACCCGCCGGCACGAGGTGGTCCGGGCCGCGGTCGGCGACGGGCCCGCCGGGCAGCCGGTGCACCGGATCCAGCCGCCGGAACCGGTCGAGCTGCCGGTCACGCCCGTCGACGGCGGGTCGACGCCGGAGCGACTGACCCGCGCGGCGGAGCTCGCCCGGGACCACGTGCTGCGGCCGTTCGACCTGCGCCGCGGCCCGCTGCTGCGGGCCGAGCTGTTCCGAATCGGCGACGACGACCACGTGCTGCTGGTCTGCCTGCACCATCTGGTGGCCGACCAGTGGACGCTCTCGCTGCTGCTGCGCGAGGTGTCCGAGCTGTATGAGGCGTTCCTGCTGGACTGCGGCTCGCCGCTGCCCGAGCCACCCCTGCAGTACACCGACTTCGCGCGGTGGCAGCGCGAGACGATCGACGAGGATGTGCTGGACGGGCAGCTGCGGTACTGGCGGGACCGGCTGTCCGGGTGCGAGCCGCTCGGCCTGCTCACCGACCGCCCCCGGCCCCCGGTGCAGCGCTGGGACGGCGCCCGCGTACGGCGCCGGATCCCCGCCCCGGTGCTCACCGCCGTCCGCGAGCTGGCCGCCCGACACGACGTCACGCTGTTCGCGGCCGTGGCCGCCGGGCTGGCGGCGTTGCTGGCGCGGCACACCGGGCAGACCGACATCATGGTCGGCGCGGCCTTCGCGCACCGCGACCGCCCCGAGTTCGAGGACCTGCTCGGGTTCTTCGTCAACACGGTCGTGCTGCGCACCGACCTCACCGGCGACCCGACCTTCGGCGAGCTGCTCGCCCAGGTGCGGGAAACCGCCCTACAGGCCCAGGAGAACCAGGACCTGCCGTTCGAGCGGCTCGCCGACCTGCCCGGGCCGGACCGCGACCTGAGCCGGCCACCGCTGGTCAACGTCGTGCTGTCGTTCCTGAACACGCCCGCCGACCCGCTGCGCATCCCCGGCTCGGCGGTCACCGAGTTCGTCTTCGACCCCGGCGTCGTCAAGTTCGAGCTCGACGTCATGGCGTTCGAGGCGGACGGCGAGCTCGTGGTGGACGTCGACTACCGCCGCGATCTGTTCGACCGGTCCACCGTGGAACGGCTGCTGGCGCACCTCGAACGGATCCTGGCCGGCGCGGCCGAGGACCCGGGCCGACCGGTCTCCGCGCTGCCGGCGCTCACCTCCGCCGAGGAGGCCCGGCTGCTGGCCTGGGGCAACGCCACCACGCCGCCGCCCACCCCGGCGAAGACGGTGCCCGAGCTGTTCGCCGAGCAGGTCGCGCTCCGGCCGGACGCACCGGCCGTACGGTGCGGTGCGGAGGTGCTCACCTACGCCGAACTGGACGCGCGGGCCGAGCGGATCGCGGCCGCGCTGGCCGGGCTCGACGCCCCGGCCTGCGTCGGTGTCTGCCTGGACCGGTCGGTCGACCAGGTGGCGGCGCTGCTGGGCATCCTGAAGACGGGCGGCTACTACCTGCCGCTGGACCCCGGCTACCCGGCGGAGTGGCTCGGCAACCTGCTCGGCGACGCCGGCGCCGCCGCGGTGGTGACCGGCACCGCGTACGCGGACCGGACCGCCGGCTGGACCGGGCCGACGGTGCTGGTGGACGACCTGCCCGCGGCCACCGGCCGGACGCCGGAGGCGGCACCCGGGCCGGAGGACCTCGCGTACGTCATGTACACCTCCGGCTCGACCGGCCGGCCCAAGGGCGTCCGGGTGCCGCACCGCGGCGTGGTACGGCTGGTGCACGAGACCGACTACGTCGACATCGGACCGGGCGACCGGGTCGCGCACAGCAGCAGCATCTCGTTCGACGCCGCCACCTTCGAGATCTGGGGCGCGCTGCTCACCGGCGCCGAGTTGGCCATCCTGCCCAAGGAGACGGTGGTGGAGCCGGCGGCGCTGACGGCCGCGCTGCGCGAGCACGGCATCACCGTGCTCTGGATGACCTCGTCGCTGTTCAATCACACCGTCGGCGAGGTGCCGGACGCGGTGGCCGGCATCGGTACCGTCATCGTCGGCGGCGAGGCGCTCGACCCCGCGGTGATCCGCACCGTGCTGCGCCCGGGGAACGCGCCCCGGCGGCTGCTCAACGGCTACGGCCCGACCGAGAACACCACCTTCAGCACCACCCACCTGATCACCGTGGTACCGGACGACGCCATCTCGGTGCCGATCGGTACGCCGATCCGCGGCACCCGCTGCTACGTCACCGACCCCCAACTGCGGCTGGTGCCGGCCGGCGTACCGGGCGAACTCTGCGTCGCGGGCCTCGGCCTGGCGCACGGCTACCTGGGCGCACCGGAGCTGACCGCGGAACGGTTCGTGCCCGACCCGTACGGCGCGGCCGGTGACCTGCTGTACCGCACCGGCGACCGGGTCCGCTGGCTGCCCGACGGCACGCTGGAGTTCCTCGGCCGCAGCGACGACCAGGTCAAGATCCGCGGCTACCGGATCGAGCCGGGCGAGATCGAGGCGCGGCTGACCGGCTGCCCCGGCGTACGCGCCGCCCTCGTAATGGTGCGCCGCGCCGACGACGGCCCGCGCCTGGTCGCCTACGTGGTTCCGGACACCGGCGTCGAGCTGTCCGTGCCGGAGCTGCAGAACCGGCTGGCCGGAGCGCTGCCCGGATACCTGGTGCCGAGCGACTTCGTGCTGCTCGACCAGTTCCCGCTCAACGCCAGCGGCAAGGTGGACCGGGCCCGGCTGCCCGAGCCCGAACGGGCCGATCACGGCACCGAGGTGGCGCCGCGCACCGAACTCGAGGCGACCGTCTGCCGCGTCTGGGCCGAGCAGCTCGGCGCCGGCGACATCGGCGTCACCGGCAACTTCTTCCATCTGGGCGGCGACTCGCTGCTCGCCACGCGCGTGGTCGGCAGGCTGCGCCGCGAGCTCGGCATCCGGCTGAGTGTGCGGACGCTGTTCGACCACCCCACGGCCGAAGCCTTCGCCGCAGCCGTGGACGACCTCCGGGGGTCCCGGGTATGAGCACGACGACTGCCGGCGTGCCGGCGACGAGCGTCCAGGAGCGCATGTGGTTCGCCGAGCGGCTGGAGCCGGGCGACGGGCTCTACAACGTGCCGTACGCGTGGCGGGTGCAGGGCAGCCTGTCGGCCGAGGCGCTGGAACGGGCCGTGGCGGTACTGATCGAACGGCACGAGATCCTGCGCACCACGTTCGCCGAGCGGGACGGCCGGCTCCACCAGGAGATCGGTGACCCGTGGACGCCGGTCCTCGACCGGATCGACCTGCGGGGCGCGGCGGAGGGCGGCCTCGCGGCGTGGCTGCGCGACTCGGCGCGCCGCCCGTTCGATCTGGACGGCGGCCGGCTGCTCCGCATCGGGCTCGCCGAGCTGGACGAGCGGCGGCAGGTCTTCTTCCTCTGCGCCCACCACCTGGTGTGGGACGCCACCTCGACCCAGCTGTTCCTGCGCGAGCTGCGGGACTGCTATGACGCGGCCGCCGCCGAGCTGGACGCGGGCACCGCAGCGGACGCGGTGGACGCCTGGCTCGAGGAGGCCCGCCCGCTGCCCACGCTCTTCCTCGGCCAGGCGGCCCGCACCCCGGACGACACCGCGCTGGTCTTCGACGGCACCGCCCTCAGCTACGCCGAAGTCAGCCGTCGCGCGCACGCCGTGGCCGGCTACCTCGCCGGCCGGGGCCTCGGCCGGGGCGACCTCGTCGGGGTGTACGTCGACCGGTCGGCCGATCTGGTGCCGGCGCTGCTCGGTGTGCTGCTCTGCGGCGCGGCGTACGTGCCACTCGACCCAATCTACCCGGCGGAGCGGATCGCCGGGATGCTGGACGACTCCCGGGCCGGCCTGCTCATCGCCGACCGGCCGCCGGGCGCGGAGATCGCGGCGACCGGCGTCGAGACGGTCCTGCTGGACGAGCTCCTCGCTGCCGCGCCGATCACCGCCCCGGCCGCGGTGACCGGGGACGACATCGCGTACGTCATCTACACCTCGGGCTCGACCGGAAAGCCCAAGGGCGTCCGGGTCACCCACCGCGGCCTGGCGAACCTGCTGCGGTCCATGGCGATCCGGCCGGGCTTCGGCGATCAGGACACGATGCTGGCCCTCACCACGGTCTGCTTCGACATCGCCGCCCTCGAGCTGTTCCTCCCGCTGATCACCGGCGGCACGGTCGAGGTCGCCTCCACCGAGGTCGCCCGCGACGGCGACCTGCTCGTCCGGCACCTGGCCCGGTCCCGGCCCACCCACCTGCAGGCGACCCCGGCCACCTGGCGGATGCTGCTGGCCGCCGGATGGGCGGGCGACGCGGACCTGACCGTGTTCTGCGGCGGCGAGGCCCTGCCCCGCCCGCTCGCCGACGAGCTGTACCGCCGCTCGCGGGCGGTGTGGAACCTCTACGGCCCCACCGAGACGACCATCTGGTCGACCGCGAGCCTGGTGCCGGCCACCGGCCCGGTCACGCTCGGCCAGGCGGTCACCAACACCAGCCTGCACGTGCTCGACGACAGCATGCGGCCGGTGCCGGCCGGCGAGCCCGGCGAACTGTGGATCGGCGGCGACGGCGTCGCGGCCGGCTACCTGCGCCGCCCGGAGCTGACCGCCGAGCGGTTCCGCACCGATCCCACCGACCCGGCCGGCGGCACGATCTACCGCACCGGTGATCTCGTCCGCGCCCTGCCGGACGGGCAGCTCGAATACCTCAACCGGGTGGACAACCAGATCAAGCTGCACGGGTTCCGGCTGGAGCCGGGCGAGATCGAGTCGATGCTCCGGGAACGCCCGGACGTCGCGGACGCGGTGGTGCTGCTCGACGGCGTCGACACGCTGGCCGGCTACCTGGTCTGCGACGGGGGGCCGCCGGCGGCCGCGGACCTGCGCGCCTTCCTCGGCACGCGGCTGCCCGGGTACATGGTGCCGTCGGTCTTCCGGATCGTGGACCGCTTCCCGCTGACCGGCAACGGCAAGGTGGACCGGAACGCGCTGCGGGCCCAGGGCGGCGAGTTGCCGTCCGCGCCGCGCGCGGAGCCGTCGACACCGACCGGGCGGCTGCTCGCCGAGGTCTTCGCCGAGGTGCTGGACTGCCCGCCGCCCGGCGCCGACGACTCGTTCTTCGAACTGGGTGGGCACTCCCTGCTGGTGCCCCGGCTCACCGGGGCGATCGCCGCCCGTACCGGGATCCGGATCTCCGTCCGCGACCTGTACCGGCTGCCCAAGCTGGACGACCTCGCCGCCCACCTGGACTCGCTGGCCGGTGCACAACCCGACGAGCATCCGACAGCGGCTCCGGCGGGCACGCCCGCGACCAGCATGCAGGAGCAGATGTGGCTGGCCGAGCAGATGGACACCACCGGCCCGGCCTACAACGTCCCGCTCGCCTGGCGGATCACCGGCGACCTGGACCCGGCCGCGCTGCGGACCGCGCTCGGCGCGCTGGTCGAGCGGCACGAGATCCTGCGCACCGCGTTCCACCACCGCGACGGGCGGCTCTACCAGGTGGTCACCGAACCGTGGACGCCCGAGCTGACCACCAGCGCGGAGGATCTCGCCGGCCGGATCGACCGGGAGGCGACGACCGCCTTCGACCTCGGGTCCGGCCGGCTGCTGCGCGCCCACCTGCTCGCCACCGCGCCCGGCGAGCACGTCCTGCTGCTCTGCTTCCACCACATCGCCTTCGACGCGCAGTCGGTACCGGTGCTCGAGCGGGACCTCGGCCACTTCTACGCGCGCGCCCTCGGCCTGCCCACCGGCGAGCTGCCGCCGCCGGTCCAGTTCGCCCGGGCCGAGTGGGACGAGGACCCGGACGGCATCGGGTACTGGGTGGACCAGCTCACCGGCGCGCCCGAGACGCTCGACCTCGGCGCACCGCCCCGGCGCCCCGAACCGCACGGCGCCGTGCCGGTCCCGTTCGACCCGGACTTCGCCCGGCGCACCGCCGCCCTGTGCGACGAGTACCGGGTCTCCTGGTACATGGTGGCCGTGGCGGCGGTCTCCGCCTGGCTGCACCGCACCCACGGCGGCGGCGACGTCACCTTCGGGCTGCCGATGGCCAACCGGGAGGGCGACGAGCTGGCCGACGTGCTCGGGCCCTGCCTGAACACCGTGGTGCTGCGCTCGCGGGCCAAGGCCGGAACCACCTTCGCCGACCTGCTCGGCGAGGTTCGGGACAGCATGCTGGACGCCTTCGAGTACCAGGCGGTGCCGCTACCGGCGGTGCTGTCCCGGCTCGTCCCGCGGCGCCGGCCGGGCCGTACGCCGTACCTGGACGTCATGCTCAACCTGGTCTCGGTGCCGCGCACCGGGCAGCCGCTGGGCCCGGCGACGATGACCGCGCTGCCGTTCGACCGCTGGCAGCACGAGACGAAGTTCGGTCTCACGGTCACCTTCGTGGCGGACGGCGGCAAGCTGAGCGCGGTGCTGTCGTACCGTGGCGACCGGCACACCGCGGCCCGCGCCCGACGGCTGGCCGACCGGCTCGGCCGGGTCCTCGATCAGCTCACCGGCCTGGTCGGGTCGCCGCTCGCCGAGCTGCTGCCGGCCGGGAGGCCGCAGTTCCGCGACTTCGCGGCGGCGCAGGCCGAGGAGCGGGAGAGCGCCGGCGGCCGGGACGGCCTCGAACAGTGGACGCGGCGGCTGTCCGGCGCGCCGGCCTTCCCCGCCCTGACCCCGCCGCTGCGCACCGCGGCACCCGGCTCGGTGCCGATCCCGCTGGCCGCCGAGACGCTGGAGCGGCTGCGTCGGGTCCGCTCCGCGCACGGCCTCTCCTGGTTCATGGTGGCCGCCACCGGGGTCGCCGCGCTGCTGCACCGGTGGACCGGGCAGGAGGACGTCACCTTCGGCTGCCCGGTGGCGAACCGCGACGAGTTCCCCGACCTGCTCGGGCCGTGCCTCAACACCGTCGTGCTGCGGTCCGAGTGCGACGCGGACACCACCGTGCTGGACCTGACGCTCGCCATGCGGGAAACCGTGCTGGGCGCGTTCGACCTGGAACGGGTGCCGTTCGAGGACGTGGTGAGCCGGCTGCGGCCACCACGGCGGCCCGGCTGGACCCCGTACGTGGACGTGACGCTCGCCGCGACCGCCGCCGGACCGGCCGGCGCGTCGCTCGGCGGGGCCCTGCTCACCCCGATCGAGCTGGACCACGCGGGCGCCGGGTACGCCGCCAAGTTCGGCCTCACCGTCGGTTTCGAGGAGATTGACGGCCGGCTGCGCGGCACCATCCTGTACCGCGGCGACCGGGTGACCGGCGGCGAGGCCGAGCGGATGGCCGCCTGGCTGGGCCGGTTCGTCGAGTCCTTCGCCGAGGTCGCGGACCAGCCGGTAGGCACGCTCCACCTGCTCGGCACCCCCGAGCTGACGGAGATCGCCGGTTTCGAGCGGACCGCCCCGGCCGGCGAGGCGACCACCGTGCCGGCGCTGTTCGCCGAGCGGTGTGCCGCCCAGCCGGAGGCGCCGGCGATCCGGTCCGGCCGCGGCGTGCTGAGCTACGCCGAGCTGGACCGGCGGGCGGACGCGCTGGCGGCGGCGCTGCGGCCGCTGGCCACCGGCGCGCGCCCGGTGGTCGCGCTGGTCCTGCCCCGCGGCGAGGACCTCGTGGTGGCCATGCTGGCCGCGTGGAAGGCCGGCTTCAGCTACTGCCCGATCGACCCGGTCTACCCGGAGGCGCGGATCCGGTTCATCGTCGCGGACGTCGGCGCGTGCGCGGTGGTCACCGACGCCCCGGCCGCGATCGCCGGTGCCGTGCCACCGGGCGCCCGGGTCGTCGACGTGGCCGAGGCGGCCGAGGACCCCGGCGGCGGGCCCGCGGCGCTGCCCGATCCCGGTGCCACCGCGTACGTGCTCTACACCTCGGGCACCACGGGCGAGCCGAAGGGCGTCGCGTACCGCCACGGCAGCCTCGCGCACGTGACCCGGTGGCACGTCGACACCTTCGGCGTCGGGCCGGGCGACCGGGTCAGCCAGATCCACAGCGTGGCGTTCGACATGACGGAGTACGAGGTCTGGCCCGCGCTCTGCGGCGGCGCGGAACTGCTGCCGTACGAGCGCCCGGTCGTGGTGCCGGAACTGGCGTCCTGGCTGGACGAGCAGGGCGTGACGATGTTCTTCACGCCGACCCCGCTGGCCGAGGCACTGTGGACGGCGGGCACCGCCCCGGCGTCGCTGCGCTGGCTGTTCTTCGCGGGCTCGCCGCTGGCCTCGGTGCCGCCGGACACGCCGTACGGGATCTGCGACGCCTACGGGCCGACCGAGACCTACATCACCACCACCCACGTGTTCGACGCGGCCACCGCGACCGTGCTGAACTGCGTGGGCCGGCCGGTCGACGGCGTACACGTCTACGTGCTGGACGCGGCGGGTCAGCGCTGCCCGGTCGGCATGCCGGGCGAGCTGTTCGTCGGCGGCGCGACGGTGGCGCAGGGTTACTGGGGCCGCGACGACCTGACCCGCGACCGGTTCACCGCCCGGACCCCGGACGGCGAGCCGGGCTGGACCTACCGCACCGGCGACCGGGCCCGCTGGCTCCCGGACGGCACGCTCGAATACCTGGGCCGGCTGGACCGGCAGCTCAAGATCCGCGGCTACCGGATCGAACCAGCCGAGATCGAGGCGCAGCTGCTACAGGATCCGCTGATCCACCGGGCCGTCGTACGCGGTTTCCCGGGCGAAGCCGCGCCGCTGGTCGCCTACCTGGTGGCACCGGCCGGTGCGACCCCGGACACGGCCACCGTGCTGGCCCGGCTGAGATCCCGGCTGCCGGAGTTCATGATCCCCAACGCCGTGGTGTGGCTGCCGGCGCTGCCGCTGAACCACCGCGGCAAGCTCGACGCGGACGCGCTGCCCAAGCCGCGCCGCGAGGACCGGGTCGGCGAGACCGCGTGGACCGCGCCGGAGTCCGAGACCGAACGGCGGATCGCCGCGGTGTGGTCGGCGGTGCTCGGCCTGGAGCAGGTCGGCGCGCACGACAACTTCTTCGACCTCGGCGGCAACTCCCTGCTGCTCGGCACCCTGCACACCCGGCTCGAACGCGAACTGGCGCTGACCCTGCCCATCCGGCGCCTGTTCGAACACCCGACCGTGCACGCGCTGGCCCGGTCGCTGGCCGCCGGCGCGGACCAGCCCTCGACCACGGCGGACGTCCGCGGCCGCGCCGAACGCGCCCAGCGCGCCCGCCGGGCCCGGCCCGCCCGCGCGACGAGGAATGGAGAGGACGCATGAGCGAGAGCAACGCGATCGCGATCGTCGGGCTGGCCTGCCGTCTCCCCGGGGCCGAGAACGTCGGGCAGTACTGGCGGAACCTGCGCGACGGGGTCGAGGGCATCAGCCGGTTCGAGCTCGCCGAACTCCTCGCCGCGGGGGTGGACCCGGCGCTGGCCCGGCACCCCCGGTACGTGCCCGCGCGCGGCGTGCTGACGGGCGGCGAGTGCTTCGACCGCCGGTTCTTCGGATACAGCCCGGCCGAGGCGGCGGCCATGGACCCGCAGCAGCGGGTGTTCCTGGAGTCGGCGTCGGTGGCGCTGGACGACGCGGGCATCGATCCCGAACGGTTCGGCGGCTGGATCGGCGTCTACGCGGGCTGCGACATGATGAACCCGGCGCTGCAGGGCTCCGGCGGGGACGGCCTGTCCCGGATGATCGGCTACGACAAGGACTACCTCGCCACCCGGGTCGCGTACAAACTGGGCCTGCGGGGCCCGGCGATGACCGTGCAGACCGCCTGCTCCACCTCGCTGGTGGCGGTGCACCAGGCGGCGCAGAGCCTGCTGAACTTCGAGTGCGACGCCGCCCTCGCCGGTGGCGCCTCGCTCTGGCTGCCGCAGGTCACCGGCTATCTGTACGAGGAGGGTTACATCGAGTCGGCGGATGGCCACTGCCGCCCGTTCGACGCCGCGGCCAGCGGCACGGTGGGCAGCAGCGGGGTCGCCGTGGTGGTGCTGCGGCGGCTCGAGGACGCGCTCAACGACCGCGACCGGATCGTCGCGGTGATCCGTGGTTCGGCGCTGAACAACGACGGCGGCGCGAAGATCGGCTACAGCGCGCCGTCGTTTGCCGGACAGCGCGACGTGATCCAGTTCGCCCAGGCGCAGGCCGGGGTCGAGGCCGGCGACATCGCGTACGTGGAGGCGCACGGCACGGCGACGCGGGTGGGCGACCCGATCGAGGTGGCGGCGCTCACCGCGGCGTTCCGGGAGTCCACCGACCGGGTCGGGTTCTGCCGGCTCGGCGCGGTGAAGAGCAACATCGGCCACACCGGCGCCGCAGCCGGCGCGGCCGGACTGATCAAGACCGCGCTCATGCTGAGGCACCGGGAGGTCGTGCCCACGCTGCACTTCCGGGAGCCGAACCCGGGCCTGGAGCTGGACACCTCCCCGTTCCGGATCGCCGCCGAGCTCGCCCCGCTGCCCGCCGAGGGCCCGGTCCTGGCCGGGGTGAGCGCCTTCGGGGTGGGCGGCACCAACGCGCACGTCGTGCTGGAGTCGCCGCCTTCCCGCCAGGCCACGCCGGCCGGGTCGAAGCCCCGGGTGTTCTGCCTGTCCGGGTCGACCCCGGCGGCCGTCCGCACGATGCGGGCCGACCTCGCCGGGCACCTGGAGTCCACCGACGACGCGCTGGACGACGTCGCGTTCACCCTGGCCGCGGGGCGGCGACGCTTCCCGCACCGCAGCGCCGTGGTGGTCACCGACCGGGCCCAGGCGGCCGAGGCGCTGCGCTCCGGACCGCCGCCCCCCCGCGCGACCGACGAGCGGGACACCGCATTCCTGTTCCCCGGCACCAGCGTGCTGCGCTCCGGCTTCGGCGCCGCCGCACACCGCCGGCTGCCGGTCTTCCGCGAGACGTTCGACGCGCTCGCGACCGAGTGCCGCCAGCGGTACGACATCGACCTCTGCACGGTGCTACGCCCGGACGCCGGCCTGGACTGGCTGCGCAGCCTGCGGAACGAGCAGCTCGCCCTGTTCGCCATCGGGTTCTCCTTCGCCCGACAACTGCAGGCGTACGGCATCGAGCCGAAGGCCATGCTCGGCCACAGCGCCGGCGAGGTCGTCGCCGCGGCCGTCGCCGGGCTGTGGACCCCCTCGGACGCGCTGCGGCTCGTGCACGAGCGCGGCAGCATCCTCAGCGACGTCGAGCCGGGCCGGATGCTGGCCGTGTCCGCGTCCCCGGACGAGGTGCGCGAGCTGCTGGCCGCCCGGCCGGGCCTGACCGTGGCGATCGAGGCGCCGCGGTACTCGGTGCTGGCCGGCCCGACCGAGCTGATCGACCGGCTGACGGCCGACGGGGTTGGCGACCGGGTGCTGGACCTCGGCGGCGCCTACCACACGGAGGCGATCCGGCCGGCCGCCGAGCGGCTCGGCCGGATCTTCGAGGAGATCCCGAACACGACGCCCGCCCTGCCGTACCTGTCCAACCTCACCGGCGGCTGGGCCGACCCGGCGGCGACCGCCCGCGGCGACTACTGGGCCGACCACGCGACGAGCACGGTACGGCTGTCCGGCTGCGTGGACACCCTGCTGGACAGCTCGTGCCGGGTCTTCGTCGAGCTGGGACCCGGCCAGACCATGACCCGGATGCTGCTCGGGCACCCGGCCTGGACCGCCGGGCACCTGGCCGTGCCGGTGAGCGGGCGGGCCGAGGACGACGAGGAGGAGAGCCTGCTCGCCGCGCTCGGCAAGCTGTGGGAGCGCGGCTTCGCGATCCCGATCGAAGATCTGCTGGACGAGCCGGGCCGGTGCGCGCTGCCGCCACACCCGTTCGAGCGGATCGACTGCGAGAGCGCCCGACCCCGGGCGGCGGGCGCGCCGGGTGCCGCGCAGCAGCACGACATGATCGTGACGGTCGGCCAGGTGCGGGCGCCGGAGCTCGTCGCCGCCATGGCCGCGGACCCGGCCGCGATCCGGCCGGCCGCGCTGACCGACGCGCTGGCCACGGCCGAGGGCGCGGTCGCGCCCGCCGTGGCGGTGGCGGTCGAGGACGACCCCGAGGTCCTGGACGGACTGCCGCGGCTCGCCGAGCAGGCCGCCCCCGCCGGGGTGCGGCTGCTGCTGCTCGGCAGCGGCCTGGTCGGCGAGGGCCCGGTGCCGGACCTGGTGGAGCGCCTGCGCCGGGCGGCGCCGATCACGGTGTTCGACCTCGACCACGGCGACGCACCGGTGCGCGCGCCGGCCGCCCTCGGCGGGGTGCACGCGTGGCGCGGCGGCCGCTGGTGGCACCTCGACGAGGAGCCGCGCACCAACGACCCGGTCCCGCCGCCCGCAGCCGACGCGCCTGAGGAGGACGACGACCTCGCGGACGGGCCGCGCGACGCGACCGAGGAGGCGGTCGCCGCAGTGTGGCGGGAGTTGCTCGGACTGACCGGCATCGGGATCCACGACAACTTCTTCGAGCTGGGCGGGCACTCGCTGCTCGCCACCCAGCTGGCATCCCGGCTGCGGGTGCGGTTCGAGACGGAGATCCCGCTCGAGGCGGTGCTGGACAACCCGACGGTGGCCGGGCTCGCCCGCGTGGTCGGCGGATCCGGCACCGTCCGGCGGCAGGCGATCGTCCCCCGGCCGGAGTCGGACGAGCCGCTGCCGGCCGCGTTCATGCAGCGGCGCCTGTGGTTCCTCGAGCAGTCCGGGGCCGACCTCGCGTACGCCATCCCGCTCGTCCTGGACCTGGCCGGCGCGCTCGCGGTCGAGACGCTGCGCGACGCGATCTCCGAGGTGGTCCGGCGGCACCAGGTGCTCCGGACAGTGCTGCCCGAGCGCGACGGCGAACCCGTCCAGGTGGTGCTCCCGCCCGCGCCGGTGGACCTGCCGCTGATCGACATCACCGGCGCCGACGAGGCGGAGCAGGACCGGCGGCTGGCCGACGACCTGCGCCGGCCCTTCGACCTCGCGACCGGCCCGCTGCTGCGCGCGACCGTCTTCCGGACCGGCGAGAACCGGCACGTCCTCGCGATCTGCGTGCACCACATCGTCATCGACGGCTGGTCGCTGGACATTCTCTGCGACGAGATCGGCCAGCTGTACAACGCCTTCCTGGCCGGCCGGGAGTCACCGCTGGCGGAACTGCCCGTCCAGTACGGCGACTACACCCTCTGGCAGCGCGACCGCCTCGCCACCATCCTCGACGCCGACCTGGCGTACTGGACCGACCGCCTCGCGGACGTGCCGGCGGGTCTCGAGCTGCCCACCGACCGGCCGCGGCCCCGGGTGCAGACCAACCACGGCGCGATCGCGGACCGGTGGCTCTCCGCCGGCCTGCGGGCCGACCTGGAACGGCTCGGCCGCAAGCACGACGCCACGCTCTACATGACCCTGCTCGGCGGCTTCCAGGCACTGGTGCACCGCTACACCGGCGCCACCGACATCTGCGTCGGCACGCCGGTCGCCGGACGCACCGAGGTCGAGCTGGAGCGGATGATCGGCTTCTTCGTCAACACGCTGGTGCTGCGCACCGAGGTCGACCGCCGGCTGTCCTTCGCCGGCCTGCTGGCGCGGGTCCGCCAGACCGCGATGGGTGCGTTCGCGCATCAGGAGGTGCCGTTCGAGCGGCTGGTCGAGGAGCTGAACCCGCCCCGCGACCCCAGCCGCAACCCGCTCTTCCAGGTGATGTTCAACCTGCTGAACCTCAACGACAACCCGCTCGGCCTGACCGGGATCGAGGTGCGCGACCGGCCGAACCCCGGCCTCGGCAGCGCTCAGGTCGATCTGTCGTTGGACATCTACCAGCGTGGCGACGGCCTGCTGTGCCGGCTGGAGTACAACAGCGACCTGTTCGACGCCGCCACCGCCGACCGGCTGCTGCGCCACTTCGAGACGTTGCTGACCGGGCTGGCCGGCGACCCGGACGCCGAGCTGGGCAGCTGCGAGCTGCTCGACGACGCGGAGCGGCGGCAGGTCCTCGACGAGTGGAACGAAACCGGCCGCGCGATCGAGCCGGTGACCGTGCCGGAGCTGTTCGAGCGGACCGCCCGCCGTACGCCGGACCAGCTCGCCGTGGTGGGCCGGGACGGCCGGCTCACCCACGTCGAACTCCACGCCCGCGCGAACCGGCTGGCCCGCTACCTGATCGCGGCCGGGGTCGGCCCGGAGGACCGGGTCGCGCTGATCCTGCCGCGCACCACCGACGTGGTGGTGGCGATCCTCGGCGTGCTCAAGGCCGGTGCGGCCTACCTACCGATCGACCCGGCCATGCCCCGCGACCGGGCCGCCGCGATGATCGAGGACGCGGCGCCCGCCCTGGTGCTCACCGAGCTCGACGAGGAACTGCTGGCCGGCTTCGCCGAGAATGACCTCGACCCCGACGAGCGGGTCCGGCCGCTGCACCCGCGGCACCCGGCCTACCTGATCTACACCTCCGGTTCCACCGGCCGGCCCAAGGCGGTCGTCGTGGAGCACCGGAGCCTGGTGAACCTCTACCATGAGCACCGGTCCACGCTGTTCGCGCCGATGGCCGCGCGGCACCCGGTCCAGGTGGCGATCACCGCCTCGTTCTCCTTCGACACCTCCTGGGAGGAGCTGCTCTGGCTGGCCGACGGGCACACGCTGCACGTCATCGGCGAGGAGCTGCGCGCCGACGCCGAGGCGCTCGTCGGATACGTGGGGAAGCACGGTATCGACTTCCTCGACGTGACCCCCTCGTACGCGGCGCCGCTGCTGGCCGCCGGGCTGCTCGAGGACGACGGCCGGCACACCCCGGCGATGGTGTCGATCGGCGGCGAGGCCATCGACGCCGCGCTGTGGGAGGAGATCGGCGCCGCGCCGCGGACCGCCGCCTACAACTACTACGGACCCACCGAGTGCACGGTGGACACCCTCGGCAGCCCGATCACGGCCGGCCGGCCGGTGTCGCTCGGCCGCCCGCTGGCCAACACCCGGGCGTACGTGCTGAGCCCGGACCTGCAGCCGGTGCCGCCCGGGGTGACCGGTGAGCTGTACCTGGCCGGCGCCGGGCTGGCCCGCGGCTACTTCGGCCGCCCCGGCCTCACCGCGACCCGGTTCGTCGCCGACCCGTTCGGCGCGCCCGGTACCCGGATGTACCGCACCGGCGACTTGGTCCGCTGGCAGGCCGGCGGCACCCTGGAGTACCTCGGCCGGACCGACGACCAGATCAAGATCCGCGGATTCCGGATCGAGCCGGGCGAGATCGAGGCGGTGCTCGCCGGTCACCCGGCGGTGACCCAGGCGGTCGTGGTGGCCCGGGCGGACCGGCCGGGCGACCCGCGACTGGTCGCGTACGTGGTGCCGGCCGAGGACGGCACACCCGACCCGGCCGAGCTGCGCGCCTTCGCCGCCCGGTCGCTGCCGGACTACATGGTGCCCGCCGTCGTGGTGCCGCTCGACCGGATCCCGCTGAACACCAACGGCAAGGTCGACAAGAAGAAGCTGCCCGCGCCGGCCTTCGTCGCGGCGGCCTCCCGAGCGCCGCGCACCCCGGCGGAGCGGGCCCTGGCCGGCCTGTTCGCCGACCTGCTCGGGGTGCCGACGGTCGGCATCGACGACGACTTCTTCGCCCTCGGCGGGCACTCGCTGCTGGCCACCCGGCTGATCACCCGGATCCGCTCGGCCTTCGGCGCGGACCTGCCGGTACGGGCGCTGTTCGAGACGCCGACCGTGGCCGGGCTCGCCGACCAGCTCGCTGCGGCGGGCCGCGGCGGGGAGCTGCCGGAACTGCGCGTCCGCGTACGGCCGGAGGTCCTGCCGTTGTCCTTCGCCCAGCAGCGGCTGTGGTTCCTGGACCGGCTGACCGGCTCGGACTCGACCTACAACCTGCCGTTCGCGCTGCGGCTGACCGGCACGCTGGACACCGGTGCGCTCCGGCAGGCCCTCGCGGACGTCACCGGCCGGCACGAGGCGCTGCGCACCGTGCTGCCCGAGGTGGACGGCGAACCGCGCCAGGTCGTCCTCGACGCCGCCACGGCGCGGCCCGAGCTGATCGTCACCGAGGTCGCGGCCGGGGAGCTGGAAAAGGCGGTCAGCACCGCCTGCGGTAGCGGCTTCGACCTGAGCGGGGCCCTGCCGCTGCGGGCGCACCTGTTCCGGCTCGCCGCCGACGAACACGTGCTGCTGCTGGTGCTGCACCACATCGCGAGCGACGGCTGGTCCCTCGCGCCGCTGGCCCGGGACCTCGGCACCGCCTACCGCGCCCGGCTGGCCGGCGCGGCCCCGGACTGGGAGCCGCTGGCCGTCCAGTACGCGGACTACACGCTCTGGCAACGGGAGGCGCTCGGCGACGAGGCCGACCCGGAGAGCACCCTGGCCCGGCAGGTCGCGTTCTGGAGGGACGCGCTCGACGGCATCCCGGAGCTGCTCGACCTCCCGACGGACCGGCCCCGCGGCGCCACCGCCGAAGGACGGGGCGGGGTGGTCGACTTCCGGATCCCCGCCGACGTGCACCGGAGGCTGGCGGGACTCGCCCAGGAGCAGGGCTGCACGCTGTTCATGGCGCTCCAGGCCGGGCTGGCCACGCTGCTGACCCGCTGCGGCGCCGGCACGGACCTACCGATCGGCTCGGTCGTGGCCGGCCGCCACGACGAGGCCCTCGACGACCTGGTCGGGTTCTTCGTCAACACGATCGTGCTGCGCACCGACACCTCCGGCGATCCCACGTTCCGGCGCCTGCTGGCCCGGGTGAAGGACCGCGACCTGGCCGCGTTGGCCCATCAGGACCTGCCGTTCGAACGCCTCGTCGAGATCCTCAACCCGCCCCGGTCGCTGGCCGGCCATCCGCTCTTCCAGGTGGCGCTGGTTCTGCAGAACACCGTCGAACCCGAGCTCGACCTGCCGGGCCTGCGCGCCGCGCCGGAGCCGGTCGGCGACGTGGGCGCGAAGTTCGACCTCACCGTCAACCTGAGCGAGGACGGCGACGGCATCGAGGGCGCCCTGGTCTACCGGGTGGACCTGTTCGACGCGTCCACCGCGGCGGCGCTGGCCGACCGGTTCATCCGGGTGCTGACCGCGGCCGCCGCCGACCCGGACACGCCGATCAGCACGTACGAGCTGCTCTCGGCCGCCGAGCGGCGCACGGTGCTGCCGGCCGGGACCGGTACGCCGGTGGAGCCGCGCACGTTCCCCGCGATGTTCGAGGCGGCGGCCGCCGCGCACCCGGACGCCGTCGCGGTGTCCGACGACGAGGTCACCTGGACGTACGCCGAGCTGAACGCGCGGGCCGACGAGCTGGCCCGGACGTTCGCCGCGCGCGGCGTCGGCCCGGAGGACGTGGTCGCACTGGCCCTGCCGCGCTCGGCCGGCCTGATCGCCGCGATCCTCGCCGTGCAGAAGGCCGGCGCGGCCTACCTGCCGGTGGATCCGGAGTACCCCGGCGAGCGGATCGCCTACCTGCTGGCGGACGCCCGACCGGTCCTGCTGGTCAGCACCGGGCCGATCGCACCGGCGCTGCCCGCGCACGACTGCCCGGTCATCCTGCTCGACGCCGCCCCACCGGCCGCTCCGCCGGACACCGCCGTGCGCCGGCCGGACCCGCGCAACCCGGCCTACCTGATCTACACGTCCGGCTCGACCGGCCGGCCGAAGGGCGTGGTGGTCTCGCACTCCGGCCTGGCCGCGCTCGCCGCGCACCAGGCGGAGCGGATCGGGGCCGGGCCCGGCGACGCGGTCCTGCAGTTCGCCTCGCCGAGCTTCGACGCGTCGGTGTGGGACGTGTGCCTGGCGCTGCTGACCGGGGCCCGGCTGGTGCTGGCGCCGCCGGAGCAGCTGCTGCCCGGTCCCGCGCTGGTCGAGCTGGTGGCCCGGCGCGGCATCACCCACCTGAACCTGCCGCCGTCATCGCTGGCCGCGCTGGATCCGGGCGACCTCCCGCCAACGGTCACCGTGCTGGTCGGCGGCGAGGCCTGCTCGGCGGACCTGGCGGCCCGGTGGTCGTCCGGGCGCACGTTCGTCAACGGCTACGGCCCCACGGAGGCGACCGTCGTCGCCACGGTCAGCGACCCGCTGACCGGGACCGGCATCCCGCCCATCGGGCGGGCGGTCCGGGACATGCGCCTGTACGTGCTGGACGCCGCGCTGCGGCCGGTGCCACCCGGCGTCCCCGGCGAGCTGTACCTCGCGGGTCCCGGTCTCGCCCGGGGCTACCTGCGCCGGCCGGGCGTCACCGCGGAGCGGTTCGTGGCGAACCCGCTCGGCGGTCCCGGCGACCGGATGTACCGCACCGGCGACCTGGTGCGCTGGCGGAACGGGAACCTGGAGTTCCTGGGCCGGGCGGACGGCCAGGTGAAGCTGCGCGGCTTCCGGATCGAACTCGGCGAGATCGAGGCCGTACTGACCGAACATCCCCAGGTGGCGCAGGCCGTGGCCGTGGTGCGCGAGGACCGGCCGGGCGACCCGCGCCTCGTCGCGTACCTGATCCCGGAGTCCGAGGCGCCGGAGCCGGCCGAGCTGCGGGACTGGTTGCGCGACCGCGTGCCGGCCCACCTGGTCCCGTCGGCCTTCGTAACCCTGGACGCCTTCCCGGTCACCCCGAGCCGCAAGATCGACCGGAAGGCGCTACCGGCCCCGGAGGCCACGACGACCGACCGCGCCCCGCGGACCGCCCGCGAGGTGGCCCTGTGCGGCCTGTTCGCCGAGACGCTCGGGCTCGAGCGCGTCGGGGTCAGCGACGGCTTCTTCGAACTCGGCGGCCACTCGCTGCTGGCGGTCAAGCTGATGGGCCGCATCCGCTCGGCGCTGGGCGTGGACCTGGGCATGCGTACGCTCTTCGCCGCGCCGACTCCCGAGGCGCTGGCGCAGCGGCTCGACCAGGCCGCCCCGCCGGACGCCGCGGTCGACGTGCTGCTGCCCATCCGGGCCACCGGCACCGCGCCGGCGCTGTTCTGCGTGCACCCGGTCTCCGGGCTCAGCTGGTGCTACGCGGGCCTGCTGCCCTATCTGCCGGACCGGCCCGTGTACGGCCTGCAGGCTCGGCGCAGCTCACCGCCGGAGGATCTGGACGCGCTGGTCGACGACTACCTGGCCGAACTCCGGGCGATCCAGCCCACCGGCCCGTACCACCTGCTGGGCTGGTCGGCGGGCGGAACCATCGCGCACGCGCTCGCCTGCCGGTTGCAGCGCGACGGCGATCAGGTCCGGTTCCTCGCCCTACTGGACTCCGTCCCGCGGGCCGGCAGGGTGGACCGCGCGGCGATCACGCTGGCCATCGGCGACGACGTGGGCGCCACCGGCGAGGACCTGAACACGCTCGTGGAAAGCGGCCTGCACACCCAGCGGGTCCTCGAGCGGACCCCGCCCGGGCGGTTCCGCGGGAACGTCGTCTACCTCACCGCGGTCCGCGACGGCGACCCGGCGGCGGCCGCCTGGCACGAGCACGTCGACGGCAACGTCGACGAGTACCCGATCGACTGCCACCACACCACGATGATGCGCCAGGGTCCGCTCACCGAGATCGGCCCGGTCATCGCCGCCGAGCTGAAACGCGCCCGCTGATCCCCGAGGAGCGATGATGACGACGAACCCGTTCGAGAACGACGACAGCGAATACCTGGTGCTGGTCAACGACGAGGCGCAGTACTCGCTCTGGCCGGCCGCCGCGGAGGTGCCCGCCGGCTGGCGCTGCGTGCACCCGGCGGACAGCCGGCAGAACAGTCTCGACTTCGTCGAACGGACCTGGACCGACATGCGGCCCGCCAGCCTCGCCCGGGCCATGGACTCCGCCGGCGGCTGACCGGCTCAGGTGTTGCGGGAGCGCAGCATCCGGCGCAGCTCGTCGGCGCGCTCCCGCACCGTCTTGCGCACGACCGGCGCGGCCGCCTCGGCGGCCGCCTCGGCCCGGTCGGGGAAATCGGCGCCGATGCCGAACACCGGGAACATCCGCTGGGAGTACGCCATCGCCGGGATCATCCCGGCGCGGTCCAGTTCGGGCAGGACCTTCAGGTACCGGTCGGCGTACTCGGCGAGCAATGCGTCCTGCCCGGGACGCCAGAACGCCGTGGTGACCGCGGTGAGCGAGCCGATCGGCACCGTCCGCTCGACCGCCATGGCCTGCCAGACGGCGGCCTTCCCGTCGGCGTCGGGCGCCGCCGCGCGCACCGCCAGCGCCTGGTACCGGGCGTCCGGGTCGGGATCGCGGGCGAGCAGCTCGCGTGCCGCGTCCCCGGTCGCGCCGCCGAGCTCGGCGGTGCGGATGAGGGCACGCCAGTGCAGGTGGACGTCGCCGCCGGCCAGCTCCCGCAGCCGGGCCACCTCGTCGAGGTCGCGGGCGGCCCGGGCCAGCCCGCGCAGCGCCACCTGCCGGCGGCCGGGCTGCTCGGCGAGGGCCCGGCACGCCTCGGCCACCGCGGCCAGCAGCGCGTCGCGCCGGTCGTCGCCCGCCCACAGCTCGGCGGCGTTGCCGGCCAGCCGGAGGTACGGCTCGATCACCGCGTCGGACGTCTCGACCGCGAGCACGGCGGTGAGGCAGCGCACCGTTTGCTCCGGGGTCGCCTCGCCGGTGGTCAGCATGTCCCACACGGTGGCGACGACGACGCCCCGGGACACCGCGGTGGGCAGCTCGCCGGCGGCCGCCACCAGGGCCTCCGCCCCGCCCGCCGGCCGGGTCCTGGCGAAGGTCAGGTCCTCGTCGTTGACCAGATAGAAGTCGGCTCCGGTCGGCAGGTCGACCGGGGTCCGCGGACCCTGCACGTCGACCTCGGCCAACGCGGTGCGCACCAGTCCGGCCGCGCCGCGCCTGTAGGCGCCCACCGCCAGGACCTGCGGTCGCGGCGGCCCGTCCGGCCCGCGTCCGGCCAGCACCAGCCCGGCGCCGTCGGGCTCCAGTGTCAGCCGGTCGGTGCCGGCCCTGTCCAGCCAGCCGGCCCGCCACCGGTCCAGGTCCCGGCCGGAGGCCGCGGCGAGGGCGTCGATCAGGTCCTGCAGCGTGGTGTTGCCCCAGGCGTGCCGGGCGAAGTACGCCTTCATGCCGGTGACGAAGTTCTCCTCACCGACATATGTCACCAGCTGCCGGAGCACCGCGGCACCCTTGGGGTAGGTGATGGCGTCGAAGATCGAGGCGGCCTCGGCGACGTCCGGCACCGGCAGGCGGATCGGGTGCGACGTCGGCCCCTGATCCGCCAGGTATGCCGACAGCTTGTCCCCGGCGAGCAGGCCCGCCCACGCGTCGGGGTAGCGGGTGGCGCGCGACGCCGCCCAGTAGCACGCGAACTCGGCGAACGCCTCGTTCAGCCAGAGGTCGTCCCACCAGCGCATGGTCACGATGTTGCCGAACCACATGTGCGCCATCTCGTGCAGCAGGACGGTGGCCAGCACCTCACGCTCGGCCGGGGTGGGCGCGGCGCGCCGCAGCGCCGCGTCGGACCAGGTGACACACCCGTAGTTCTCCATCGCGCCGCCGAACTCGGGCATGAACACCTGGTCGTACTTGCGCTGCGGGAACGGCATGCCGAAGACGTCGCCGAAGAAGGCCAGGCCCTGCGCGGTCACGGTGAAGATCTCGTCGGCGTCGCGCTCGAGGACCGCAGCCAGCGAACGGCGGGCGAAGACGCCGAGGTCGTGACCGCCGGCTTCGCGGCGGATCTCGTGCAGCGGGCCCGCGTTGACCACCGTGTTGTACGGCGACAGTGGTGGCGTGGCGGGGAAGGTCCAGCGCCGCACGCCGTCCAGGGTCTCCACCTTGGGATCGCCGCTGTTGCTGGTGACGACCCAGGCGGCGGGCGCGGTGACGGTGAACGTGTGCGGGGCCTTCAGGTCGGGCTGGTCGAAGCAGGCCCAGACCCGGTGCGCCACGTCGGGCTCGAAGGTCGTCCACACGTACACCTCGCCGTCAGCCGGATCGACGACCTTGTGCACCCCGGCGCCGTCGGTCGTGTCGGCCTGCACCGTCTCCACCCGCAGGGTGTTCTCCGCGGCGAGGGCGGGCAGCGGGATCCGGCCGTCGGCCGCCGGCGGCAGTGGTTCGCCGTTCAGCGTGCCGGCCAGCACCCGGGCGGCGCAGTCGACGAACGTCTCCGCACCCGGCTCGACGCAGGTGAACGCCACGGTGGACACGCACCGCACCGCCGGCCCGGTGGGCAGGTCGGTGAAGTCGACGGTTATCTCATAGTGCCGCACCGACAGCAGGGCGGCACGGTGCTCGGCCTCCGCCTGGGTCAGGCTGCGCGTGCTCATCGGTCCTCCTCGGAGGTCGATCGGCGCGGCCGCCGCCGTGGCGGAACACCTCGCGGTCGTCGCGCAGGCACGGCTCTGGACCGCATGGACCCTCTTACGACCACCCGTGCTCGGTAGTGAATTCCGGCGCAGGCAGCGCCGCACGGTCGAGCTCGCCGTCCGCCGTCAACGGAAACTGATCGACGACGACGACGGCGGGAACCATGGATCCGGGTACTCGCTCGGCGACGAACCGGCGCACGTCGTCGGCCAACACCGACGCATGCGGATAGTTCGCATATCGGGCCGCCCGCTCCACCGGCCCCCGCGCCTCGTACACGTCCGTCAACACCTCGCGGTCGCCCGCCTGCGACGCCTGGGCGAGGGCTTCGGGACCGAGGAAGACCGCGTCCAGGCAGTCCGGCTGCGCCGACCAGGTCACCACGGCTTTCCAGCCCAGGCGCTCCGCGAGAAGGTGCAGGTCTTCCGGAAGCCACCCCGCCTCCGCCTGCGCGCCACCGTCCGGCGCGGCCACGGTCGAGGCCGGTTGTCCGCGCCGGATGCGTTGTACCGCAGCGATTTCATTGACCAGCCCGCCGTGCGGGATTCGCGTGACGCGCAGGCTCCCGCCGGGCTGCTCACCCATGATCCGTTCAAGGTGGTCGCCGAAGTCTCCGATGTCGCGGCACGCCAGGTCGGCGAACGCGACCCGAGGTACGTCGGCGAGCGAGTGCACCCGGGTCGGGCCCTTGTGCAACACCACGTCGTAGCGGTATCGGGTCAACTCGTTGACCGCGGCGCCACGCTTGAGCTGGATATCGACCCCCGCGACATCGGCCAACTCCCGTGCCGTCGCCACGAAGTACTCCGGGGCGAGCAGCAACTCGTCCTCCGCCGCCACCGCCCGGCGGGCCCGTTCGTGGATCGTCGCCGGCTCCGCGGACGGGTCCCGCGCGAGTTGCACCGCGGTGAAGAACTCCTCGAGCAGACTCAGGTTCCGAATGTCGCCCAGGAACAACGAGCCACCCGGCGCGAGCACTCTCAGCGCCTGCTCGATCACCCGACGCAGATACCCGTGCCCGGGGAAGTGCATCGCCACCGAGTTGATGACCACCGTGTCGAAGTACCCTTCGGGCAGCCTGTCGGTCTCGATGGCTTCGGCGACCCGCAGGTGCACCCGGTCGGCCCAGGGCACACCTGCGGCCTTCAGGCGGGCCCGCAGCTTCGCGATGGTCACCGGGGAGAAGTCCGTGGCGCGGTACTCCACGCAGTCCGCGGCCAGGTGCGACATCAGCAGCCCCGAACCGACCCCGATCTCGAGCAACCTGGCGGGTTTCAGGCCTCGGATCCGGTCCACCGTGGCCGCCCGCCACAGCATCATTTCCTCGACGGGAATCGCCCCACCGGTGTAGCTGCTGTTCCAGCCGCTGAAATCCGAACCGAGCCGACCCAGCTGGGGGTCATCGACGGAAATCACCTCGGAGTACAGGTCGTCGTACACCCGGCGCCACTGCGCCACGAAGTCACCCGCGCTGGCATTCGCGGAGGGTCCGGAATCGCTGTGCGGCACAGTGTCTTCGGGGATGACAAAGGTCACCAGGCGGCGATCTCCGGGGCCGTCCTCGCGGGCGACCACCACCGCACGGTGTACCTGTGGATGCGCGTTGACGACGGCTTCGATCTCGTCGACCTGACCGGCGAACAACTGCGGAACAGATTTACCTGTCATCTCTCCACCAATCCATACGGCTCCATCAGCAGCTGCTCCTTCGGCGAATTGGCAGCTGGTCCTACCTAGGCGACCGCGTGCTTGGCCAGGGCCTGCAGGTCCACCTTCGCGTTGCTGGTCAGCGGGAACGCATCGGTGAACGACCACAGCTCCGGTACCGCCCAGGACGGCAGCGCGTCTGCGATCCAGGCCCGCAGCTCCGCCACGGACGGGGCCGGGTCGGCGACGATGACGCCGGCAAGCAGCCGCCGGTCAGCGCCGGGATCACCGTCGCCGGCCACGACCGCGTCCCGTACCTGCGGATGCTCGCGCAGCCGCCGCGCCACCGCGTCCGGCTCGACCCGGAACCCGCGTACCTTCATCTGGTGGTCGCGCCGGCCGATGAAGACCAGGCGCCCGCGCCCGTCCCAGCGCACCAGGTCCCCGGTGCGGTACAAGCGCTCGCCGGTGTCCGGCGCCCGCCCCCCGAATGCTCGGGCGGTCTCCTCGGGTGCGCCCACGTAACCGTCGGCGAGGCCGGCACCGCCGACGCACAGCTCACCGACCGCCCCCGGCGGCACCGGATGGCCGTCCTCGTCGAGCACGAACACCCGGGTACCCGGGACCGGCCGGCCGATCGGCAGCGGGTCGCTCACCTCGGCCGGCGAGTCGAGGTGGTGGACCGTGGTGAACGTGGTGCACTCGGTCGGTCCGTACCCGTTGGTGACCCGTAGCCCCGGGTACCGCTCGAGCAGCCGCCGTACCTGCTCCGGCGGGACCACGTCGCCGCCGGTGAGCACCTGCCGTACGGGCGCGAACGCCTCGGGCCGGTGGTCGACCACAAGCCGGAACAGTCCGGCGGTCAGCCACAGCACGCTCACCCGACGTTCGACGAGGAACCGGGCCAGCTCGGTCGGCGCGACCGGCCCGTCGGGGAAGACCTGAAGGCTGGCGCCGGACAGCAGGGGCGCGAACAGCTCCAGCGTGGAGGCGTCGAACGCCAGCGGCGCGAGGCGCAGGTACCGCTCGTCCGGGCCGAGCCGGACGTACCCGACGTCGCGGACCAGGCGCACGACCGCGCGGTGCGGCACCGGTACCCCCTTGGGCCGACCGGTTGAGCCGGACGTGAAGGCGAGGTACGCGGTCCGGGCCGGGTCGGCCGGTGCCGGTTCGGGTCCGGGTACCAGCGGGTCGGTCGGCGCCCATGGTGGGACCGCCGGGCAGGAGGCCAACTCGGCCAGCTCGGGCGAGCCGATGACCGCGCGTGGCGAGACCTGGCGCAGGATCTCGGCGAGCCATTCCCGCGGTGCGTCGGAGTCGATCCCCACGTACGCCGCGCCCCGGTGCAGAACGGCGAGCACGGCCACGACCTCGGCGACGCCGCGCGGCACGGCGAGGACGACCCGGTCACCCGGGCAGACATCGGCCAGTGCGGACGCGTGCGTACGTGCGGCGGCAAGCAGCTCGTCGAACGTCAGCGTCTCGACCGCGACCGCGTCCGGGTGCCGCGCGGCCGTCTCCTCGAACAACTGCCACAGCCCGGCCGCACAGTCGGTGGCCGGCCCGTCGGACAAGGCGGCCAGCCGCTCCCGCTGCCGCGCCGAGATCGCCCGTACCGACGACAGCGGCGCGTCCACGTCCGCGACCAACTCTTCCAGCGCCGCCGTGAACCCTTCGACCAGATCGACCGCCTCGCCGGGGCGGAACACCGCCGGCTGGTACTCCAGCTGCAGCACCGGGCGCTCGCCCCAACTGGTCAAGAACATTGTGGTCTCCATGTGCGAGGCGCCGCAGTACCCCTCGTGCAGGGTCAGGTCCAGCCCGCCCTCCCGCACCCGCCCACCCAGCAGCTCGTCGTGCGCCTCGAACACGGCCTGGATGACCGGCATCCGATCGGTGACTTCGTCCTGGCCGAGCGCCGGGATGATGTGTTCCAGCGGCAGCTCGGCCCGCTCGGCGGCGGCCGCCCAGCCGGCGGCGCAGGCCCGCAGATGCTCGGCGACGGTACGTGTGTCGTCGAGCCGGCATCGCACCGGCACGATGCGCACGCACAGCCCGAGGACGTCGTGCAGCTCGGCGACCTGCCGACCGGACATGCCGACCCCGACAGCGAGGTCCCGGAGCCCGGCACGCCGCCCCACCGCCGTCGCCCAAGCGGTGAAGAGTACGACGGTGTGGGTCACCCCGAGCTGCCGCGCCGTCTTCATGACCCGGTCCCGCAGCTCGGCGCTGAGCCCGAACGGCAGGTGTGCCCCGCTGACGTCCGGGGTCTCCGGCCGGGCCCGGTCGACGGGCAGCAGGACGGTTCCGGGCAGGTCGGCGAGGTCGGCGACCGCGAGCTGGGTCAGCTCGGCGAGCCGGCCGCTCTCGGTCAGCTCCTGGTACCGGGACACGATCAGCTCCGGCGACGGGCCCGGCTCGGCGGTGCCGGCGGTGTACGCGCGGGCGAACGCGCGCCAGAACTGGGCCAGCGCCCACCCGTCCAGGAGCGCGTGATGCACCAGGATCGACAGCAGGTCCGGCCCACCGTCGACCTGGCTGTGCACGAACAGCACAGGCGGCTCGGTGAACGGCGCGAGCAGGTCGGGGCTGGCCGCGAGCTGGGCGTGCACGATCGTCACCGGATCCACGCCAGGCGGCGGGGCCAGCCGCTGTTCGATCAGCCGTGGCTGCCAGGTGGCCAGCACCCGCCTGGCATAGCCGGTATCGGTGCGGGTGAAAGCGGTACGCAGCGCCTCGTGGCTTCTGGTCAGCTCGGCCAACGTCGCCCGCAGCCGGTAAGGTTCGAACGGCGTGGCGCTCTCGGCGGTGAACAGCACCCGGACACCACGACCGCCGTGCTGGCCCTCGGCCATCAGCATGCCATCCTGGCTGGGCAGCAACGGCCGGTACACCGAGGTCGTCGGCGCACTGGCCGGCACCGGCCGGTATTCGCCTGCGTGAGCCATGGCCTGCGCGAGGGGCACCGACCCGCGCAGGGCACGCAGCGGCGGCGAGATTCCGAGGCGGCGCTCAACCCTGGCCGCGAAGTCGGCCGCGCGCAACGAGGTACCACCCAGATCGATGAAGGACGCCGTGTCCGCCCGGTCCTGGACCGTCTCGACCGGGCACCCGATTACCTCCGCCGCCAGTGCGGTCCATTCTTCGCGCATAGCGCCATCGGGGCCGGTCACCGCGCGGTTGAGCTCGTCCGTCGTCATCCCGTCTCCTACTGGTTTCGCCATCTCGAGTCGGCACTGGGCGCTACATCTGGATTCATGCTCGTCGTCGCCATCGACGGGTCGCATCTTCACGCTTGCTATCGCCGCCGCCTGCCCGCCGGCGCGCAAGGTTCCGGGGCGTTCGCGGCGCGACACTCAGTGAATCGCGTTCCAGAACCCGCATCGGTGGGCCCGACGGAAGTCCGTCGAGGTGATGCCTGCTGTGCCGGCGACCAGCGACAGTAGGCGCCCGTCGCCCCGGTATGCGGACCAGTGGGGTAGCCCCGTTCTGTTGGGGTTACCGGTGGCGGCGAAGTTGGACCAGTAGGCGATCATCGCGCGGGACAGCCGCTGTTGCTGCCGGTTGAGGACTGGGGAGCCGCCGGGTCCGTTGTACGCCCCGTCGAACAGGTACGGCAGTTCGGCCCCGTGGCCGACACCCATCGCGAAGCCGCCAACAATCTGGCCCGGGTCCTCGGCGAACTCGTAGGCGTAGACCGGGGCCCGCCTCGACGCCGCCTGGTCGGCGGATAGCACCGTGCAACCCCCGAACTTGTGTCCCCAGTCGGTGAGCACGGTGGCTAGCGCGACGCCGGGGCTGGGGTAGGCGCTGGCCGGGTACCGGGCCAGCACTCCCGCTGCGTCGGCACCGAACACCTGGGCGAGGACGCCCGGGTACTGGTCGGCAGTCAGCGGGTGGCCTTGGAAGTCGTAGTTGACCCCGACGAAGGGGCGCATCTCGTCCCGCGTGCTGCCCTGAATCAGTGGTACGCGGGCGGCCAGGCCTCGTCGCATCGCCTCCAGCGGCTGGTAGGGCAGCATGGGGGTGCCGGCCACGGGCAGCCAGGGCAGATCGGCGATGCGGGCGGTGGCGGTGAAGACTCGGTCGCCGCCGATACCGACCAGCCGGCTGGCCGCAACGCCGCGCAGGCAGGCCGGTACGTCGTTCGCCGCTGAACACCCGAGGTCGCGGGCCAGCTGGGTACCTCGGGTCTGGGCCACCGGCCGGGTCACCATCGAATTGCCGCACGGGCCGCTCTGCACGATCGCCTTTTGGAACAGGCCGGCTGCCGGCGGTGATGCCAGCTGTGTGCAGGTGCTGTACGCGCCGGCCGACTGGCCGGCGAGGGTGATGTTGTGAGCGTCGCCGCCGAACCGGGCGATGTTGCGTCCCACCCAGCGCAGTGCTGCCTGCTGGTCGGCAATGCCGAAGTTGCCGGCGGCCGGTTCGGTCGAGGCGAGCGCCGGGTGGTCGAGGAAGCCGAGCGCGCCGAGGCGATAGTTGACGGTCACCACCACCACGCGCCCGGATACCGCGAGTCGGGTCGGGTCGTAGTCGCTGCCGGACCCGGACACGAAGCCCCCGCCGGGTAGCCACACCATGACGGGTAGGTGCCGAGCATTCCTACCAGCCGGCGTGGTGATGTTCAGGTACAGGCAGTCCTCGCTGCCGACCACCGTGGATCCGGCCGGCCCGCCCATCTGTAGACACGGACTAGCGGGCCGGGTCGCGTCACGCACCGTCTGCCACGGGTGTGGCGGCAGCGGGGCGCGCCAGCGCCGGTCACCGACCGGAGGTGCCGCGTAGGGAACGCCGGAGAACGTCCGGTGGTCGGTGGCGACCGTACCCCGTAGGGCGCCGGAGTCGGTGACGACGACGGCCTGATCCGACGACGGTTCGGCGCTGGCCGCGCCGGTCTGGGCCGTGAATGCGGTGACCACCGCGGCTAGCGTGGCGCCGATACGAACTGCTGATCTCATGGCCTCGACGCTATGAGCCATCCGTTGGTGCCTCATCCGCGCCACGGCGACACCTGGCCTACGTCGGCGAACGCAGCAGACCTGGAGCCGCGGTACGCGCCACGGCGTATCTGCCAGAACGCATCATGGCGGACGTCGCCGGAAGCAGAGCCACGAGGAGATTCCGTCATGCCCGATCGTCCATTTCGGTTCGGCGTCGTCGCCGGGTTCGCGCCCACGCACCGTGAATGCGATGTTCCTCGAACAGCTCGCGCCGGTAGTGGAACGCCCGCCAACGCCGGCCGGGTGCTCGGCAACCGCCGCGGGCATTGCCGCCAAGGCGGTGTGGGCGACGCCCCCGCCTCAACGTCCAAGCTCGTAACGCGATTCCTCCCGGCCCGGAAGGGACCGGGATCCCTCGCTAGGCCACGTTGAGGGCGGCCGCCCCGCTGATGGGCTGTGGCGCGCCGAGGGCCGCCGCCAGCATGCGGCCTACTCGCCCGGTCTGATTGGCCGATGCGACTGCGAAGACGAACCGGTCCGGCCGCAGCACGACCGCCCCAGCGCGATGCCGGCGCAGCCAGGCGCTGATGATGCCGTCTACATCGATGAGATCCACTTGCGATGCCCGGCCGTACTGGCGGACTGGTGGCAGATCTTCCGGCGTGGTGCCGGCGGGATGTACGACGACGAAACGCACCGGCAACCCCCGCCACTCCCCTGGCCTGAACACCGCACCGTTCGCGAGTCCGAGCACGGCGAACCCGGCGCCGAGCGCTTCGTCAAGGAGGTGCGGCGTGGGTGAGGCCCCAGTGGAAATCCGCGGCTGGGGAAACATCGTCCCCACTCCGCCGGTACGTCGACCGTCCGCCATCAGCCCACTTGGGTGAGCCGGCACCGGCTTGAACTCGAAGTGTCGGACGAACCTGCGTACCCGGGGGACGGTCTGGACAGCCTGCAGTGATTTGTCGCGCAACCACGCCGCCGACCGGCTCCGCGCCAGGAAGACCCGCCCCAGGCGTACGCTCGTCCGCGCCATCGCCGCGGCGTGTGGGCGCCGCTCGACCTCGTATGTCTCCAGCAGCGTTGGGTCAGCGTCACCGGCGAGGACCATGGCGAGCTTCCAGGCAAGGTTCGCCGCGTCTCGCAGTCCGCTACAGAGTCCTTGTCCCAGAAACGGAGGCATCTGATGGGCGGCGTCGCCGAGCAGGAAGACCCGGCCGGCGCGCCACTGCCGGGCGACGAGGTCGTGGAAGGTATAGACCACCGCGCGGGTCGTGGTGAAGCGTGCCGGGTCGACGTACGGCTCCATCAGTGCGTCCACGTGCTGCGGCTGGCGTACTTCGTCGGCGGTCTCACCGGGGCGCAGCATGAACTCCATGCGATAGCTTCCCTTCGCCCCCGGTGACACGAAGGCTGGGCGCCACCAGTCGCAGACGAAGGTCGTCCGCTCGACGCGGATTCCGCCGGGTGACACTTTCCCCGAAATGGCGAGCCAGGGCTCGGCGTAGCTGGACCCCGTCAAGGCGATGCCGGCGGCGGCCCGGGTGGTGCTGCGGGCGCCGTCGCAGCCGAGCACGTAGCGGGCTCGCACCGTCCAGGTGTGGCGGGTGGCCACGTCCCGCAGGGTCAGCGTCACGTCCTCGGTGTCCTGCCTCAACGCCACCAGCTCGGTGCCGAGGCCGAGGTCGACGTGATCGAAGCGGTCCAGGCCGGCGCGCAGCGTCTGTTCCAGCGACGGCTGGTCGAAGAAGCTCAACGGCGGGTGGCCGAGGCCGAAGTCCACCTCCGACAGCGCGATGCTCGCGAAGGTCTTTCCCTTGCGGTTGACGTACTCGGCGTCCGGTACCGGGTACATGTCGCGGCCCACCTGCTCGAGGAGGCCGGCCTGCTGGTAGATGCGCAATGCCTCGTCGTCGCACGAGAACGCGCGCGGTTGGCCGTGCGGCAGCCGGCTCCGCTCGACGACCAGGGTGCGGACCCCGTGGATGCCGAGCAGGTTGGCGGTCAGCGCACCGACGGGTCCGCAGCCGATCACCGCCACGTCGACGGTGTGGACCGCATCAGTCGGGGACATGGGGTGGTCCTTCCGGGAGAGCTCCGCGACGACTGTCGTCGCTCCTGCCCGTAGACGACACCAGGCGGGTGCGGAGGTCGTGTGGAGGCCATGTGGAGGCCAGGTGGAGGTCGGCGCGCGGTCGGTACCGACCCGCGTGGTCCGTCCCCGTCAGGTGCAGGTCAGCGCGAGTGTGCCGGCAGCATGTCGTCCGGAAAGCGGGTCAGCAGCAGCCGCGCGTCCTGCTCGACGGCGAGCCGGGCCCCGGCACGCAACTCCCCGGCGTCGTGCAGGGCGACGCCGCGGATCCGGCGCAGATCGGCCTCGCAGACCCGCTCTCCCAGCTGCTCCGCCACGGCCAACGCCTGCTCGGCCAGCTCCGCGGCGGTGGTTTGCTCTCCCGCCACCAGATATGCGTCGGCGACGGCACAGAGCGTGATGGTGCGGGTGGAGCGCAGCCCGGGATGGTAGATCGCCTCGCCGGCAGCCCGCGCCGCCGCCAGCCGGCCCCGATCCCCGCCGTAGGCGGCGGCCCACTGCGCGAGGAATTCGCCCGTCGTCACCACGTGCGGCAGCCCGTTCGCCGCTCCGAGTTCCCGGCACCGCTGCGCCGCGAGTCGTACCGCGATGACGTCGCGTTCCTGCAGCGCCCGCCAGCCGTCGAAGAGTGCGGCGTTGGCGCGGCCGTACGGATCGTCGATCTGGTCGGCGAGAACCTCGGCGGCGAGGATGTCCTCCCGAGCCGGTGCGCCCTCGCCGTGCAGCGAGCGGACCAGCGCCCGAAAGTTGTGGACGGCCAGGACCGGCCGACGGCCGACCTGCCGGCCAAGCAGCCGCAGATCGACCTCGCGCAGCCGGTCGACTGCGGCGGTGAGATGCCGCTCCGCGTCCAGCAGTTGCCCGGTGAAGTAGCCGACCACGCCCAACAGATACTCGCCCGCCGCACCGATCAGGCCGGTGCCGTCATCCTCGGCGGTGACCAGCCGCCGGGCGAGGTCACCGCAGACCGCGAAGTCGGCGCGGTTGGCGGCAAGCTCGCCCAGCGCCCACAGCGCCGGCCGCAGGTCCACCTCCGGTCCCACCATCCCCAGCAGCTGCCTCGCCCGGGAACCGACCTCGTCGACCGCGTCGCTGCCGACTCCCACTGTCATCTGGAGCAGGGACGCCCGGTGCAGCTGGACCGCCAGCTCGGTACGCGCCGCGTCCGGCGAGATCCCCGAGTTCAGGGCGAGGCGCCGCGCGACGCGGCCGAGGTGCCCGAGCGCGTCCTCGTACGCCACGCGCCGGGTCGCGTCGTCGGCGGCGACCAGCGACCAGCGCAGATGGTTTTCGCGGTGACCGAGTCCGATCGCCTGGCCGTAGTGGTAGGCCAGCTCGGCGGGAGTGAGGCCGCCGGTCCGCTCGCCCGCGGCGGCGAGCCGGCCGTGCAGCGCGGCCCGGCGGGGAGGGGGCAGCTCGGCGTAGGCGACCTCGGCGAAGAGCGGATGCCGGAACCGCGTCTGGCCCGGCCCCGCCTCGACGACGAGCGCAGCCGCGTACGCGGGAACGAGGCGCTCGCCCACCTCCCCCGCCGGCGCGCCGAGAACCGCCGCCATCACGAGCAGCTCGAGATCGTGCCCGGCGACGCTGAGCAGGTCCAGGCACTCCCGCGCCGGCTGCGGCAGCTCGGCGAGCCGCAGCCGGACGGCGTCCCGAACGGTTGGCGGCAGCTCTCCGGTCACCGGATCGGCTCCCGACCGGAGCAGCTCGGTGATGAAGAACGGGTTCCCGCCGGTCCGGGTCACCAGGCTCGCCACCGCTTCGTTCCGCGGACGCACCCCGGTACCGGACGCCACCAGGCTCGCCACCGACGACGCGTCCAGGCCGGTGAGCTGAAGCCGGATGAAGTTCCGCCCACGGGCCAGTTCGGCAACGGTCGACAGGAGCTCGACACTCCGGTCATACGGCCGCATCGTGACCACGACGAGAGCGCGGGTGGCCGCCAGAAGCGGGGAGAGAAACCGCAGCAGCAGCAACGAATCCGGGTCCGCGGCGTGCAGGTCGTCCAGCACGACGAGCAGCCCCCGCTGCCCGGCCACGGCGCGGATCAGGTCGGCCACCGCCTCATACACCCGGAACCGCGCCATCGGGTCGACGTCGGCGTCGCCCGGCGCGGTGAGCGGCCCGGCGGCGAAACCGTCCAGCGGCAGCGCCGACGCGGCATCACCCGCCTGCGGCATCGCCCGTAGGCTCCGGATCACCTGGGTCCACAGCCAGAACGGAGGCGTCTGCCCCAGATCCGGACACCGCCCCCACACCACTGGAGTTCCGGACGTCGTGGCCTGAGCGCTGAGCGCGGCAGCGAGGCTGGTCTTGCCGATCCCCGCCTCACCCATGACGGTCACCACCCGACCGTCCCCGCCTGTCGCCGCGGCCAGCGCCGCGCCGAGCCGCGCCAGCTCCGTGTCACGCCCCGCGAGAGCTTGCGGCGCCTCGACCGGTGTCGCCCTGCCACCCGCGAGTGCTGGCCCGGTCGCAGCAGCGGGTTCCCGCACGACCGTTGGCGGGTCGGGCACGACCGCCGCCGGTACGGGCACGTTATGTCCCAGGATTAGCCGGTGCGCCTCGCGTAGCTGCTCGCCCGGGTCGAGCCCGTACTCGTGGGCCAGCAGCCGCCGGCCCTCCTCGTAGACGGCGAGTGCGTCGGTCTGCCGCCCGGATCGGTAGAGGGCCAGCATGAGCCGGGCCCGGGCGGCCTCCCGCAGCGGATGGGCACCCACGAATCTGCGCAGCGCGGGCAGGACCGCCTCGTGCCGGTTGGCGGCAAGGCCGGCGGTGAGGCATCCCTCCTCGGCGTCGAGACGCAGCTCGGCCAGCCGCGCCGCCTCCGGGCGTACCGCGTCCAGATCTGCCGCGGCGGCCAACGGCTCGCCTCGCCACAGCGCCAACCCGGCGCGGTAGCACTGCTCGGACGCTGCGGCGTCACCCGCCGCGAGCAGTGCCGCCGCACGCTCCACCAGACGCTCGAACCGGACCGCGTCGACGGCGTCGGGCGCGGCTCGCAGCTCGTACCCCCTGGTGTGGCCGACGACGACCACCCCCTGCCCGCGAGGGGCGCGCTCCGGCTCCAGGGCCCGGCGCAACCCGGCGACGTACGTGCGCAGCGTCATCTGCCCGCTGGCCGGCGGCCGGCCGGCCCACAACGCGTCGACCAGCCAGTCGGAGGCGACGAACCGGTTCAGCCGTAACAGCAGCAGGACCAGCAACGCTTGCTGCTTGGGTCCGCCGGCCGGCACCCGTTGTCCGTTCCGGACTACCTCGAGCTGGCCCAGGACATGAAACTGCACACCAACACCACAACGCCCGCGCACATCCCGGTCAAGACACCGGGTGTGCCGGATTAGTGTCACCGCGTCGGCGACCGGCGTTCGTCACCTACACCGAGGCCGTCTACGCCGCCCGGACGCTCGCGGTGTCGTCAGGGGCCACGACCGTCCGCTCCCGGCACGGGCTGACGTTCGTGCCCCGCGCGACGCTTGCGGACGCACCACAGCTGGACCGGCTGCTGGTGCCCGGCGCGGCGGCCGCCGCCCGGCATGACGCGTCCACGACGCACGACCTCCGGCCGGCGGATCTGCACGCGGCGCCCGGTTTCGCCTTCGACGGGCCGCTACGCGACAGTAGTTCGAACCGTCGGGGATGCGCCGCGGACCGAAGCCTACGCCGACGCGACGGCGGCTGAGATTCGCCCGCTGGGATTCGCCCTATGGGATCGATACCAGAAATAGGGGCCGCAAAGGTCACCGGGATTGGCGAGCGACGCGGCGAGGCACTCACACCAGGGCGCAGCGGCGTGGCCACGAAGCGTGATGTGCGGATACGGTTGCGACCCACCCCAGCGGGCTCCCGCCCCACCCCCACCCCGGAGTTCCGGATGCACCGGTCGCTGTCCAACCTGACGGAGCGGATCGAACGCACTCTCCACGAACGGCTCATCCCGGCGCTATACCGGGACGCCGAACCCGTACACGTCGAGGCGGCACACCTGCCCGGCGAGCCGGTGCCGGCGAGTGAGGGACTGGCGATGGCGTACGCGCCCTTCGCGGTGGGCCAGCCGTGGGGGCGCGCCTGGAGCACCACGTGGTTCCGCTTCACCGGAGAGGTGCCGGCGCGGATGCGCGGCGGCCGGGTCGAACTCCTCGTCGATCTCGGCTTCGAGCGGGCCGGGCCGGGATTCCGGTCCGAGGGCCTCGCGTACACGGCCGACGGAACGCCGATCAAGGGCATCGAGCCACGGACGGCGTATGTACCGATCGCCCGGCCCGCCGCCGGTGGCGAGCGGGTCGAGGTGTACGTCGAGTCGGCTGCCAACCCCCGGTTCGACGGCAGCGTCTCCCCGCTCGGTGACCCGGAGACGGTGCCCGACCGCCCGCTCTATCGGCTGGACCGGGCGGAACTCGCGGTGCTGGACGAGGAGGTGCACGCGCTCGTCCTGGACGTACAGGTGTTGCACCAGTTGGCGCTGCAACTGGCCGAGACGGACCCCCGGCACCACGAGATCCGCCGGGCCCTGGAACTGATGCTCGACGAGCTCGACCTCGCCGATGTCTCCGGCGGGGCCGCCGCCGCCCGCGCCCGCCTGACCGGCGCGCTCGCGTCCCCCGCCGTGCCGAGCGCCCACCGGGTCACCGCCGTCGGGCATGCCCACATCGACTCGGCCTGGCTCTGGCCGGTACGCGAGACCATCCGCAAGTGTTCCCGGACCTTCTCCAACGTCGTGGCGCTCGCCGACGAGTACCCGGAACTGGTCTTCGCCTGCTCCTCCGCGCAGCAGTACGCGTGGCTGCGGGAGCACCACCCGAAGGTGTACCGCCGCGTCGCGGAGAAGGTGGTCACCGGACAATTCCTCCCCGTCGGCGGCATGTGGGTGGAGTCCGACACCAACATGCCGGGCGGCGAGGCGATGGTGCGCCAGTTCACCCAGGGCAAGCGCTTCTTCGCCGCCGAGTTCGGCGTCGAGCCGCGGGAGGTCTGGCTCCCCGACTCGTTCGGCTACTCGGCGGCGCTGCCGCAGCTCGCCCGGCTGGCCGGGTTCCGCTGGTTCCTCAGCCAGAAGATGTCCTGGAACCAGACCAACCGCTTCCCGCACCACACCTTCTGGTGGGAGGGCATAGACGGAAGCCGGGTCTTCACCCACTTCCCGCCCGCCGACACGTACAGCTCGGAGCTGTCCGGAAAGGATCTGGCGTACGGGGTGAGCAACTTCGCCGAACACGGGCGCTCCACCGTGTCGCTGCTGCCGTTCGGCTACGGGGACGGCGGGGGCGGCCCGACCAGGGAGATGCTCGAAACGGCCCGGCGGGTGGCCGACCTGGAAGGCTCGCCCAGGGTCGCCATCCGCACCCCCGCGGAGTTCTTCGCCGAGGCGGAGCGGGGATACCCGGACGCCCCGGTGTGGAGTGGCGAGATGTACCTCGAACACCACCGGGGCACGTACACCAGCCAGTCGGCGATGAAACGCGGCAACCGGCGCACCGAGCACCTGCTACGGGAGGCCGAGTTGTGGTCGGCCGCCGCGGCGCTGCGGACCGGCCGTCCGTACCCGTACGCCGAACTCGACGCCATCTGGCAGGAAACGCTGCTGCTGCAGTTCCACGACATCCTGCCCGGCAGCTCGATCGCCTGGGTGCACCGCGAGGCGCGGCAGACGTACGCGAAGCTGGCGGACCGGCTGGAAGGGATGATCGACGCGGCGCTGACCACCCTGACCGGCCCCGGGTCGGTGCCGTTGATCGCGAACGCCGCGCCACAGGAGCGGGGCGGCGTACCGGCGCTCGGGGTCTCAGCGGGCCGCGACGG
Source organism: Micromonospora sp. NPDC006431 (assembly GCF_042870725.1). NCBI lineage: Bacteria > Bacillati > Actinomycetota > Actinomycetes > Micromonosporales > Micromonosporaceae > Micromonospora > Micromonospora sp. NPDC006431. The sequence continues at coordinate 108,724 of NZ_JBIAHQ010000014.1, read as the reverse complement.
CGGCGCCCCGGAGGTGTCGGTGCGGTCCGGACCGGACGGCACGGTGCTGGACAACGGCCTGCTCCGGGTGCGCCTCGACCCCGACGGGACGGTGTCCGCGATCCGCGACCTGGTCGCCGACCGCGACGTGCTTCGGCCCGGCGCCGCAGCCAACGTCCTGCAACTGCACCCGGACACACCCAACAAGTTCGACGCCTGGGACATCGAGGACTTCTATCGCAACCGACGCCGCGACCTGACCGAGGTCACGAAGATCGTGGTCGAGGCGGACGATCCCCGGCAGGCCCGGGTCCGGGTGACCCGCGACGACCGGAACTCCGCGTACGTCCAGACCGTGTCGCTCGGGGCCGGCGAGCGCGTGCTGCGGTTCACCACCGACGTGGACTGGCACGAGCGGGACGCGCTGCTCAAGGTCGCATTCCCGATCGACGTCCAGGCCGCGCAGTCCAGTTCGGAGATCCAGTTCGGCCACGTACAGCGACCAACCCACACCAACACATCGTGGGACGCGGCGAGGTTCGAGATCTGCGCACATCGGTGGCTGCACGTCGGGGAGCCCGGCTACGGCGTGGCGCTGGTCAACGACGGCACGTACGGCCACGACGTGACCCGCCAACCACCCGGTGACGTATTGGGGGCGCAGCCGACCACGGTGCGGCTCTCCCTGCTGCGCGGTCCCCGCTACCCCGACCCGAACACCGACCAGGGCTCGCACCGTTTCGGGTACGCGCTGGTCTGCGGCGCAGAGATCGCCGACGCCGTGCGCGAGGGCTACCGGGCGAACCTGCCGATCCGCCGGCACCTGGGCGCGCGACCGGCCGCTCCGCTGATCGAGGTGACCAACCCCGCTGTCGTGGTGGAGGCCGTGAAGCTGGCCGACGACCGGTCCGGTGACGTGATCATCCGGCTCTACGAGGCGCACGGCGGCCGGGCCCGTACCCGGCTCACCGCATCGTTCGATCTCGCCGAGGTGCGGGTCTGTGACCTGCTCGAACGGGACGACGCCGAGGTCAGCGCGCTCGCCCCGGTCTCGGTCGAGGGCAACGTGGTGGATCTCGCCCTGGGACCGTTCCAGGTCGTCACCCTCCGGCTTCGCCCGGCACCGCATTAGCGCCGGCTGGGCCCGGCCGACGAAGTCCTCACGCACGGACGGACCGGTCAGCGCCCGTAACGCGTCGTTGCGCGCGAGGACCGCCGGGGGCCACTGCACGACCAACCCCAGCTGGTGGGATCGGTGGACGGGCATGCTCGGGACCGGTACGGCGGCGGCCGCCAAGCCTGGTTGGCTTGGCGGCCACCGCTAGGCCGAACTCCGCGACAGCGGAAACTAACGGCGGACTCGGATCGGACGGTAGTAGAGGTAGGTCTGGATCCAGGTCAGGTATCCGCCGAACTTCGGGACCGGTATGGGGATCCAGGGCGTCGTCTTGCAGCGCCACACACAGTGCTTGGTCTTGAAGGAGAACGACCGCTTGGTGAGGATCTGGTAACCGACGATCCAGGTGCGACGCTTGCTGGTGTATATCCAGCGGAACAGGCGCATGTCGCGCTGCCGGAACTTGATATACACGCGGTAGATGCCACGTCTGATCTGTTTCCAGCCGCTCTGCCACACCTTGTTGGGGAGCCACTGCCACTTCCCCGTGGCGTACTGCCCGTTGAGGTCGGTGCAGTTGACCGGGTCGCCGACGCAGTACTCGTAGTTGTTCGCACTGCCACCCGGCACCGGATCGACCTGCAGGAACCGGCCGGTGGTGGGGTTGTAGAGGCGGACACCCATCAGCAGGATCCCGCCCGGCGTGTCGGCGGCGCGCTGCTCGGCGCCGAGCCAGCCGTACCGCTGGTTGCCCACGTTCGTCGAGTCGAGCGGGGTGCCGTACTCGGTGGCCTCGCTGGTCCTGCTCAGGCCGGCGTCGTTGCCGCTGATAGTGGCGACGATGTCACCGTGCAGGTTGGCGATCTGCCAGTCGACCACGCCGGTGCCGCTGTTCCAGGTCCCGGCCACGCCGGCCAGCCCGCTGACCGCGCGGGTGTAGGTGCTCGACGTCTCCTGCGTCCAGACCGGGCTGTCCTCGTCGTCCGCGTAGTGGTGGATTGAGGTGGCGGCCGCACCCGAGACGTTGTCGGTCCACGACCGGACCCGCTCGCCCTCGACGTCGATCAGGTAGTCGGTCGTGCGTCCGCCCTGGGTGATGGTGTCGACCAGGTTGGTGGCGTGGTAGGTGACGGTCACGTTGCCGCCGGCCGGGTTCGCGGAGTCGGCCGCCGGGACGGTGGTGGTGCGGGCGAGCGTGTCGTAGGTGTACCCGGCGGTGTTGACCCGGTCCGCGGTGTCGTAGGTCCAGGTCCGGGTGGCCGCCGCCGTCGTGCTCTGGCATGACCCGTCCGAGGCCGGGGCGTACTCCGTCGACGACTTGCGGTTGGTGGCCGCGTCGAAGGCGTACGCCCGGGTGGTGCAGCGGTCTCCCAGGATGTTGCGGACCTGAGTCAGCCGACCGGCCGGGTCGTAGGCGTACTCCTGGTTGGAGAGGGTGGAGCTGTGCACCCGTACCTGGTTGTGGGTCGAGGTCTGGACGGACTCGCGGTAGAGGGTGCAGTCCGCCACGCCGCAGCCGGTCCTGATGTACGACCGTCCGACCTCGGCGCCGGTCGCGTCGATGTCACGGCTGACCACGACGCCGTTGGGCCAGCTCTCCGACTTCAGTCGGCCGTCCCCGTCGTAGCTGCCGGCGAACACGCCGGCTTGGCTGTCGTTGACGGAGGTGAGCAGGCCGCGTCGTTCGCTGCCGCCGTCGTAGGTGTAGGTGCGGGTGGCCTTGCCGTCGGTGCTGGTGGCGACCCGGCCGAGCAGGTCGTACGTGGTGGTCGACACGTTCCCGTCGGCGTCGGTGTACGACGTCAGCCGGCCCAGGCTGTCGTAGCCGCGGATGATCTGGGCGGTTACCGTGCCACCGCTGATCGACTGGGTACGCAAGAGCTGGCCGCTGGCCTGGTCGTAGATCCTACGCACGACCGGCACGACCGTGCCGGGGCCGGTGACCGCGGTCTCGTAGGCCCGCCCCGCGCCGTCGTACGTCGTGGTGGTGGTGCGCAGCGTGGCGGCACTGGTCTTCTCGGTGACCACTCGGGGCTGGTTGAACATGTCGTAGGTGGTCACGGTGGCGGGCAGCTCCGGTCCGCTGGCCGCCTGGCCGCCCGGCTGCACCCGGCAGGGCAGGTTCGCCCATTCGGGCCGGAGGTCGCACTCGCTGTAGCCGGAGCCGGAGGTGGCCCGGTAGTTGATCGCGCGGGTGGTGGCCGGGGTGTTCGTGCTGGTGCCGCCCGCCGGGGTGGTGTTCAGCACCTCCAGCCCGGTCCCCGGGTCGTAGGTGCTGCGGGTCGTCTGGCCAAGGCCGCCGGGGTCCACGATGGTCACCGTCGGCTCGCGCAGGGACCAGTCGTACTTCGTCGTGGTGGTACGCAGCTCGGCGTCGGTCTCGGTGCCGGTCGGTCCCCAGTAACGCACCAGCTCTTCCTGCTTGGTGACCAGGTTGTACGGCCCACCCGTGAGCGGCGCACCCTCGTCGTAGGTGCTCCGGGTCATCGGTCGGCCGCGTACCGTGCTGCCGTCGGCCAGCATCACGTCCCGCTCGGGATTGAGGGTGTAAAGCAGCCGCTGCCCGTCGCCGCTGAAGACATTGCGGGTGGAGTAGCTCTGCGCCAGCATCGTCTCCCGTGCCGCATCGTCGGTGGACGAGTCGGCCAGTGCCCGGGCCCGGTTGGCCGCCGTCAACGAACGCACGGTGTTGCCGAACTCGTCGTACCAGGTGGCGGCGAGGTACCCGCCCGGCGCGGCGGCGTTGACCTCGCGGGCGTTGGCGTCCAGGTACGTCACCGATGCGCGCTCCCAGGACGAGGGCATGGTGCCGGTGGCCGGGTTGCCGTTCGGTATCTGGTTGGCCGGGAAGATGGCCGTCGCGTCGGTCGGCGCTTCCGGCTGACCCCACCGGGCGGTCTGCCCGGGCGACAGGTCGTACGGCGCACCGGCGCCCGAAAGCGGCACCTGGTAGACCATGGTGCTCGTCGCAGTACCTGCGGCGAGCGCCGTGCGGGTCACCTTGTGCAGCCGTCCCGCGCCCGGGTCTCCCGGGACCGTGGTGTAGCTGAACTGCCACGACTCCTCGCCCACCGGCTTGGTCGCGGTGAGCCCACCGGTGGCGTCGTAGTCGTACGTCTTCCACAGGTGCCGCGTCGTGCCGGCGTCGGTCCAGTCCAGCCGCGGATCCCAGGCGGCACGGAGCCGGCCGGTGTTGTCGTACGTGTACCGGGCCAGTGGCACGGTACGCATGGCCGGGGTGGGCAGATCCGGGTCCCAGGCGGTGAAGGAGATCTCCTTGACCCGGCCCGGGTGGTCACCCCAGGTGGCCTCGGTGGTGCCGGTCGCGGTGGCGGTGGTGGCGTAGGTGAAGGTCAGCGCCCGGCAGCCCCGGGTCAGGGTGGCGCAGTTGACCCCGTCCGGCACCGGTGCCAGCATCCGGGTCGGCCGGACCACTTCCGCCCCGGCAACGGTCACCCGCTCCCAGCTGTACGTGGTGGTCTGGTTGCTGGCTGACTCGGCCACCAGGGTCGGGAAGTACTTGCCGGTCGCGGTGCCCGCGACGCGGGTGAACGTCACGGTGTCGCCGTCCTCGTCGGTCAGGGCGTAGGAGTCGGTCGCGCTGTCGTACGTCAGCGTCATCGACTCCAGCCCGATCTCCGGGTCGAAGGCGGTGCTGGTGCGTTTGGTGAAGCCGATGGTGTCGCCGTCCGGCAGACCCACCTGCACCAGCGACCCGAACACGGTCAGCGACGTGTAGTTGGCCTCAGCCCCGTCCACCGTCGCACCGGACACCCAACCCGGGCCAAACATGTTCGCCGAGTCGGTCTCCGTCGCCCGCCGGCTGTGGTACGAACGCTCCACGGTCAGTTCGGTGCCGTACGAGGCCACCGACACATCGCTGTCCGACAAGGTGTAGTCGCCGGTGATCAGGTTCACCTCACCCGGACCGATCTTCTCGGCCGCCGCCGACGCCTGGTTCCGGTCAAAGGTGATCTTCACTGCGCCCGAGGACGCGGCCGTACCGCCGGTGAAGCTACCCCGTACCTGCAGGGGGCCGTCCCGGGGCACCTGCTGGGCGTCCACCGCGGCGAGGGTGGCCTCGACGTCCCAGTTCAGCTTCGGGAACTGGCCCCCGCCGCTGGTCGGCAGCGGCCAGATCACCGCCCCGCCCCCGGCCGCGACCGTCACGTGCCCGGCCGGGATGTTGGTCCACGTGTCGCTGTCGCCGCGCCGCCACTGGTAGGTCACCCCGGTCGCGTCCGGCCGTCCCACCCCGCTGATCGCGGTCTTCGCCGCAGTGATGTCACCGGTCTTCGGTGCGGTCACCGCGCCGCCGCCAACCGAGAACGCGTAGGAGCGGATCGGCGACAGGTTGCCCGCCCGGTCGCGGGTGCGTACGTACAGCGTGTGTGGGCCGTCCGAGGTCGGCGTGATCGAAATGGTGGTGGCGGCACCGAGGCTGGGCGCGTTCACGGTCTGGTTCGGCGGGTTGACGTCCACGCCGTACTCATAGGCCGACACGTCGGCGATGCCGCCGGCGCCGAACGTGAAACCACCGGCAGTGCCCGCCGCGCCGGACCACACACCCGAGGGGTAAGCCGTCGATGACACCGACGGCGCCACCCCGGGCGCCTCCGTGTCCACGGTGAACTCACACCACTGCGACCACGAACCCGCTTTCGTGCCGTCACTGCCCTGTACCCGCCACGCGTACGAGCCGTCCTCCACGAACGCGCCAGGCGGCACATTCGTCGCCAACCACGACCCGGACGCGCCCGGCCCCTCCGTGGCCGAGCCGATCAGCGACCCGCCCGCGACGGACCACTCGAACGTGGCGTAGACCGACGCCGCCGCGGAATCGGTGATCTGCGCCCGCAACTGCGGAGTCAAACTCGCAATGTACGGCCGCTGCGCCCCGGTGGCGCACACCGTCGTCGGCGCGGTCGCCATCGCGGTCACCTGCGCCCCCGACTGGTAGGTGATGGTCACCGACGGCGGATAGGTGCCCTCCTTGGAGTTGAACCGCTTCCAGGTGTAGCTGTCGGTCTCACTCGTCGCCCGGATACCGATGGTCGTCTTGGCCAGATGCCCGGTCGCGGTGCTCTGGAACGCGCCGGTGACCGGGATCGTCACCCAGCCGCCACCGCAGGCGCTGCTGTAGCCCTTCGTCTGCGTCGACGTACCCACCTGCTGCAACCAGGCCGGCTGCGCCGTCCACCGCACCGTGCTGGTGACATCACCGACCCGCCACGCCTGCCACTCCCGCGCCGTACACGAGTACGAGTGGTGGTTCCACAGGCTCAGCGTCGCCGACTGCACCTGCTTGTCCCACAGCCAGCTCATGTTGTCGAACCGCAGGAACGACCGTGCCTTGTCCGTTCCACCGTTGTAGGTACCCAGCTTCAGCTCGGTCGCCGTCGACTGATCCGACGTGTACGTGTTCTGCACGAACGCGTCGAAGTTCGGCCCGATCGACTGCGACGGGTCGATCGTCACCGGATACACCGTCGACTCGTCGGCCAGGAACCTCGCGTCCGGCGTCAACACCAGCCCGGTCCGCTCGCCCAGACCGTCCAGTCGCGTGCCCACCGGCGCCCGCCGCACGTGCTCACCCGAGGCCGGGTCCACCCGCGCGTCCCACATCAGCGCCGGCAACTCACCGACCCGCGCCGCGGTCGCCTTCCCGCCCGACGGGCGCCACGGCATCCGGAACTGCCGCACGTGCGCGGCAGCCTTGCGGTCCTTCACCACCAGCAACTGCTCAAACCCGGTACGCGTCGCCGACACGACCAGGTCGACACCTGGACGCACCTCCGGGTACGTCGCCTTCGCGCCCTCCAGCACCGGCGCCGGCAACGCGCCCGTCCAACCCAACGTCGAACGCCGCCCTGCCGTACCCAGCGACACCAGGTCGTGCTCGCCGGGGCCGGCCGGCCCGGACAGCGTCAACCCGGCCGGGTGTGCCTTCGGCACCACCGAGCCGTCCGCCTTCCGCTGCAGGGTCAGGTCGACGTCCACCCAGCCGCCCTGGTCACCGCGCATCCGCACCGGCCCGGCGCTGACCTTCGCCTCCACCGACCCCGACGGCAACGCCCAGAACTCCGTGGTCTCCGTCGTCAGCCCGCTGATCAGCACCCGTTTGCCGGTCATCCGCGCCGTCACCACGGCCGCCGCCTCGTCGGGGCGCTCCAACGGCCCAGCCGGTTGCTGCGCCTGGGTCACCGGCGGCTTTGCCTGCGCCGGGCGCGAGACCACGCCGGCCAGCAGTGCGGCCACCAGCGTCGTGGACAGGCCGACAGCTAGCCCGTAGCCGACCTTCCCCGTGGGTAACTGATCGAGCCGAACGCCTGATCTCCGTCCGCGTGCGCGACCTCTCATCACGACCTCCCTCGGGCGCAGCCGACGGCAAATCACTGCCATCAATGGGATTCTCGCCCACGCGGACCGTAGGGCACGTGCCGGCAGGACGTCGTGTCCCCGATTTACGGGACACGGGACGCGATCAACGTCAGGGACGCCGCGCGGCGCCCTCCCCTCGTCGCAATCGACGGGCCTGCCCGAGTATCGCCAGGGTCCGGATCTTCGCCCGCCGTTGGCCCGACCTCCGCTGCGTCTGCAGGGCCTCCTGGCAGTGGCTGATGCATTGATCCGGGTCACCCAGGCCGAGGTAGGCCGCGGCTAGGGCGGTGTGTGCGGCGGCTACCTCGACCATCGCCCCTGATTCCGAGGCCAGGCTCAAGGCCCGGGACGCGTAGCGGTGCGCGGATCGGTACTCGACGAGCGCGCAGTGCGCCTCGGCGAGCGTGAGCAGGACCTTGACGTGACCGCCGCTGTGGCCGGTACGCGCCGCTACCTCCAGTGCGGTGTCGAGCCGTGCCACCGCGGTCGAGACCCGGCCGGCCCGGATCTCGATGCTGGCCAGTCCATTGAGGGCAAGCATCTGGAGTCGCGGGTTACCGGTTTGCTGCGCGATGTCCAGCGCCTCGTCCAGCGCCTGCTGAGCCTCTCGGTGCCTGCCGGCATCGCGATGGACCTCTGCCGCAGTAATCAACGCCTCCGCCGCCTCGTGGCGCAGCCCGACTTCCCGGCAGATCGCCAGCGACTCACGGACGGCGGCCAGGGCCTCGTCGAGGCGGCCCTGTTCGCGCCGGAGTTCCCCCAGATTGATGAGGGCTATCGCTTCGCCGGGCCGGCGACCGACCCGACGCAGCAGCGGGATCGCCACGCTGAGATACCGTGCGGAGAGTTCCAGGTCACCGAGATCCTTGTAGGTTCCGGCGATGTTCTGGAGGCTGGCCGCCTCGCCAGGTTCGTTGCCGATCTCGCGGTCGAGCGCCAGCGCCTGCGTGAACCGGTCCAGAGCCGGCCGCAGCTGCCCCATGTGTGCCAGCGACACGCCCATGCTGCGCAGCGTCGTGGACTCGCCCGGCTTCCACCCCGCCTGCCGGTAGAGCTCCACGGCCCGCTCATGCTCGCGGATCGACTCGGCGAACTCCGCCGCCTGGTAACGCAAGAAGCCGAGGCAGAAGCGCATGGCCGCCTCGCCGACCACATCGCCCTCCGCTGTCGCGGCAGCCAAGCCCGTCTCGGCGATGGCCAGCCACTGGGGCCGCGACGCCGTCAGATACAGGTGACTGCGCAACGCGTCCGCGAGACGCCAGGCCAGCTGGCGCAGTCCCCGCGCCGCCGCGTGGCGCAGCCCGGCGACCACGTTGTCCCACTCTGCGATCATCCACTCCCTGGCGCCGGCCACGTCGGGGAACGCCAACGGCACTACGCCGGGTGGCAAAGGCGGACGGGGCAGTCGGGAGACGGCCGGGACGGTGGCGGCGGCAGCCTGATCGGTGGTGTGCAGGTAGAAGGCGAGCAGGCGGTCCACGGCAGTGTCCCGCTGTGCGGGCGGATCGCCGGCGGCCAGTTCCGTGGCGTACTCCAGCAGCAGGTCGTGGCAGACGTACCGACCGGCCGCGGTGGCCGTGATCAGGTGTAGCCGGGCCAGGGTGTCGAGCAGTTGGCCGGCGTCGTCCACCGCCAGCCCGGCGAGCGCGGCGCCCGCTTCGGCCGACCACCCGGCTGGCGCCGGCACGAGGCCCAGCAGCCGGAAGAGCCGCTGCGCCGGGCGCGGAAGCGCCCGGTAGGAGAGGTCGAAGGCACCTCTGACCGACGCCCGTCCATCACCAGAGACCCGCAGACCGGCCATCCGCCCGCGCCGGGTCAGCTCGTCCACCTGCCGGCGGATCGAACGGTGCGGCTGGTCAGCGAGCCGGCCGGCGGCGATGCGCAACGCCAGCGGAAGGTGGCCGCACAGTCTCGCCAGCTTGGCCGCGGCGTCCGGATCCGCCTCAATCAGCTCGCCGCCGGCCGTGTGAGCCAGCACCTCGATCGCGTCCAGCGGCGGCAGCACGTCGACCGTCATGCGGCACGCACCGTTCAACGCCACCAGGCCACCAAGCCGATCCCGACTGGTGACCAGGGCGAGACAGCCAGGGCCGCCGGGCAGCAGTGGTCGCACCTGGTCCGGCTCGGCCACGTTGTCGAGGATGACCAGCAGCCGCCGTCCGGCGAGGGCCGAGCGGTACTGGGCGATCTGCGCATCGCCCCCGACCGGAATCTCCCCAGTCGCCACCCCGAGCGCATGCAGCAACTGCGGCAGTGCGTCCATGGGCGAGATACGGGCACCGGGATCGAAGCCACGCATGTCCACGAAGAGTTGGCCATCCGGGAATCGATCCATCGCGGTGTGGGCCCAGTGCACGGCCAGGGTGGTCTTGCCGGCGCCGGCTGGACCCACCACCAGTACCGGGCCGTCACCCCGCGCGGCGAGCGCGTCGAGCTGCTCCAGCTCCCGCACGCGGCCGACGAGCCGTCCAGGGGCCGGCGGCAGCTGGCGCGCCGGCATCCTGGCCGGCGGCGACGACTGGCGGACGGTCGACGCGGCCGACCGCACCGCGGGGACCGGCGGGTTCAGCGCTGGGTCGCCGGCGAGAATCTGTTGCTGCAGACGCTGCAGCTGTGGCGTCGGTTCGAGCCCCAGCTCTTCGACCAGGCGCTCCCGCAGCCGGGCGTAGAGTTCGAGCGCATCACCGCGCCGGCCCGACCGGTACAAGGCCATCATCAGCTGGGCATGGGGCCTCTCCCGCAGCGAATGCTCAGCGACCAGATGCCGCAGCTCGGAGACGAGTTCGGCGTGGCGCCCCGCCGCCATCATGACCTCGGTACGGTCTTCTGCGACCCGCTCCCGCAGCTCGGTCAGACGCGCCGCCTCGGTCTCGACGAACGCACCGCTCACGCCGCCCAGCGCCACGCCACGCCACACCGCGAGCGCCCGGTCGTACTGCTCGACCGCGATCTCCGGCCGGCCCTGGGCCGCCGCCTCCTGGGCCTGGTCGACCGCGTGCCGGAACCTGTCCACGTCGATCTGGCCGGGGCGCGCGCGCACCAGGTATCCGGGCTGCCGGGTCAGAATGAGCCCTTGGCCGTCACTGGCGAACGCTCTGCGCAGCTCGGATATCAGCAGCCGCACCCGCGCCTCGGGTGACGCCGGCAGCCGCTGACCCCAGACCGCTTCCGCGAGCTGCCTGGTGGCGACTACCCGATTGGCATTGAGCAGCAGGACTGCCAGCAGCGAGCGCTGCTTTCCGCTGAGCGGGAGCTGAATGCCTCCCCGGTACGCCTCAACCGGGCCGAGGAGGCGGAACTCGCACTCACCGTCGCCGCCCACGATGGTCACATTGTTTGATCCTGCCCCACCCGATCCCGGACAACAAGATCATAGATTTGTGACCGCACGTCGGTCGATTGTTCGCCCCGTTTCTCCGGCTGGCCAGCGAACGGCCCGAATCTGGCAGACGTCGCTTTGTGCATTCAGTCGGCACGGCCCGGTCCGGTTATACCCGGGGCACCGAGGCGGAGGTCGGTAGCACGACCGGTCAGGAGGCGTCGGCGGCCGCTTCGGGGAACGCACCGACCAGCGCCGCCCGCGTCAGCTGGGCCTTGTTGCCGAGGTCGAGCTTGGACCTGATGCGCTTGACGTAGGTGTCCACGGTGTGTCGGCTGATACCCAGCACCCGGGCGATCTGAGTGTGCGTCAGCCCTCGCGCGATCTGCCGGAGCACCTGTCGTTCACGCATCGAGAGCGGGACGGATTCGGTGCCAGACGGATTCGGCTGGCCCGCCGGCTCCGCCCTGCCGAAGAACCGTCCACCGTCGACCACCGCCCGGACCGCGCGCACCACGACGTCGGCGGGCGCGTAGCGATCCACGTAGCTCACCATGCCCGAGCCGGGGCAGCGCTCGCCGGGCGTCCGGTGGCCACCAAAGGGAGCGAGCACCAACACGGGTGCCACCAACGACACCTCCGCGAGGAAGGCGCAGAGGGTGCCAACCCGGACCGCTGCCGGGTCCACGAGAAAGATGTCTGCCGGCCGGCAGTAGTCCCCCTCCGTGCTGGATCTGACCTCAATTACCTCGAAACCCTCCACTGCTAGCAACCCGGCGAGCCCACGGGCGAAGACCGGACTCGTATCGAAGATGCTGACTCTGTCCATCCCGTCTCCTCCTGATCTTCCGCACCGCAATCCGGTCCGCCGCGGCCGGATCATCGGTTCGCCCGCCATGAAGCGGTGCACGGTGGACATCCGGGCATTCCGATGAATCGTTACGGCGAGTCTCGCCAGCGCCTGCATAAAGGACGCATGCTCGTCGCATACCAGGCGCTTTGCGCCACCTTGAGGGCGACCTGCCCGTACTCGCTGGTTTCGCCTGGCGAGTTTTGGGTCACCCGGTTTGGGTGGACAGTGGCTCCAGCTCCAACCGGGAGGTGAGGAGGTCCCCGGCGACGAGTTGGCCTCCTCCCAGGTGATCCCCGTGATCAGGTACGGCGCTCCGGGCGTCCCGGCGCGCGTGATCGACCCGGATCACGGGGATCGCGACGGTGCACCGGCTCAGCGGATCGCCCCGCCGTTGGCCCGGCAGGTGTCCCGGACGTGCCAGAAGTCGTTGAGGTAGTCGTCGTGGATGCCCCGGCCCATGACGCGCAGCATCGCCTCGTCGGCCTGGCGCAGCGCGGAGACGTTGTAGTTGTGGCTGCCGGTGAAGACCCGGGGCACGATGTCGTCGTCGTACGCGCCGTCGATCAGCATGTACTTGTTGTGCGTGCGGATGTCCCGGCCCGGCCCGACGTTGTAGTTGCACTTGGTGAGCTGGACGGTGCTGCCCAGCGCGTTCAGCACCTGCGCGTTCGCCTCGCTGTAGACGACGTCGACCCAGCAGCCGGCGTTGCGCAGCGCGGTGAGCCGCTTGGCCACCTCGGGGCGGTTGAACGAGAACATGTTGAACCCGTACGTCGGTCTGCCGGCGGGTGCCGTTGTCGTCGTACCAGCAGGAGGCGACCGAGTTGAGCGCGCTGACGATGGTGTCGGTGGCCGGGTCGCTGACCGGCTGCCCGGAGCGCTCCCGCCGGGGGAAGAAGTACGCCCGGTACGTCGTACCTGTCGGGGTGCCCCAGTAGTAGTCGTTGTTCCCGGCCGAGCTGTAGCGGTACGACCGCAGGTCCGCGAAGTACTGCCGGTACGCCTGGTAGGTGGTGGCGTCGCTGAACGTCAGCCCGTTGTTGTACGCCTCGTTCGCGTCCCACCAGCCCAGGTTCGCCGAGCCCTGGAAGACCACGTTGGACACGGTCGAGCCGTTGTTGAGCACGATGCTGGACGCGATCAGGAACTTGTTGTGGTTGTAGGCCGTCACCGACGAGTCGGTCTAGTCGATCCGGCGGGTGCCGATGCAGCCCCGGTCGGCGCCGGGAAACTTGTCGGCGCAGTGCACGATGTACGACCCGGCGGTGTCGTTGCTGCCGAGCACCGGCAGCAGCCGTTGGTACGGTCGCTGGCTGACCTGCCCCTGATCCAGGATGATCTTGACACGCACCCCCCGCCGGTGCGCGTTCAGCAGCCGTCCGGGCAGGTCGGGGGTGGTTGCCGAGTCGATGACATCGGTGACGTCGAACCCGAACCAGGACATCTGGATCTCGCCACCGGCCGGCACCCGGTCGATGATCCGCGCGAGCTGGATGAAGATCGCGTTCTGCTGGGCGGCCGTCCCGGTCGGCCGGCTGAAGACGAGCGCCAATCGTGCGGCCAACCGTGGAGGAGATTTACGTATTCGCATGACTAGATGGTCCCATCGAACCCTGACCCGCGGAACGTTTCCGGTACGGATCGGCCACGCGGCACGGTCTACTCGGGTCCGCAGGAAGCACAGGCCGCTTGTCCCCGTAGTCGCTTCCAGGATGACCGGTGCAAATTTAGGAGCCCAGGAACGCCGGGACGCCGGGCCCGCATGGGCCCGGCGTCGTCGGGCGGGTCAGCCGGCTGCGGTCTGCCGAGCGAGCATCTTGACGTCCTCGGCGCGCCGGCGGCGCCAGCCGCGCCACAGGTTGCGGCCCCACATCGCCAGGCCGCCGCCGTTGAGCAGCCCAGCCAGCACCGCCACTGTTGCGAAGTCAGCCGACGAGAACCGCGTCGGCTCTCCCATCGCCAGCAGCACGAACTGTTCGAGATAGACCCACAGCACCGGCAGGATCGTGAACACCAGGGCGAACAGTGAGAAGATCCGGCCGAACACCCAGATCGCTCCGTATACCCGCACCTTGCGCATTTCGTTGCGCGGGATACCCGCCTGCGAGACCACCTTGTCTCGGCGGAAGGTCAACCGCTTGATCCCGTTGGACAGGAACCGCTCGGTGTCCGACATCAGATTGCGGCAGTTCAGGGCAGTCGCGATCACGTAATAGATATCGGTCCGCAGGTAGAAGAAGAACTGGAATCCGATGCGCACCAGAAAGGTGAGCAGAGCCGCACTGGCCAGCAGGACCGACCAATTGGGCGCATCGAGGACGCCGTGCCGGGCGGCGAACAGGAACGCGACCAGCAGGGAACTGAAGAACGCGTCCACGAAGAACCCGGCGAGGAATGCCTTGTACCGCGCGCGCTTCGATGCCATCCAGATGCCGCTGATGTCCGTCTGAGCGACCAGGATGTACATCAGGTTGCTGATGCCGAGGGTCGCCGACACACCCACGGAACGAGCCGCCAGCGCGTGCGCGAATTCGTGCAGCGACAGCCCGATCATCGCCAGCGTGACGCTGACCACGGTGAGCACCGCGAAGTTTCCGCCTGTGAACAGCAGCGCCCGCGCGCCGGGCAGCAGGCCCGGATCGCTGGCCGCCATCACCACGCCGGCCAGGATGACCGCGAGGCCCGGCACGATCACGGCAGGACCGGTGAGTCGGCGCGCGGTGGCGGGCGAGATCCAGTCGAAGCTCCACCGCTTGATCGCCTGATGCCCGTGCTCGTGGGCGGGTTCGGTGGCGGGGGCGGGCTCACCGCCGCGGGTGACGAAACCCTCGTCGGCCAGCACGGCGACGAAATCCTCGATGTCCGCGCTCTCGCCGTGCTTACGCTCGTAGATCCGGGCGGTCTCGGCGATGGTCCGGCCCTCGGCGAGCGCATGCAGAATGTCCAGCCCCTCGGCCGGAATGGCGAGATAGACCTTGCGGTCGGTGTCGCCGATGATGACCTCCGCGCCGTCAGTGGTCGAGACGAACGGGCGGACGGTGACGACGGAGTCAGCCGTGTTGACGGCCATGGGGTGATCCCTTCACTTCTGCGGTGCAGACGGCGCTCGGCGGGAACCGGGCGATCGCTCGCGCCGGTTCCCGCCGATCATCGGGCCTTGTCAGGCGGCGGACGGAACGCAGTCCGCGGCGGCGCTGGTCTTGATGGGCTCCAGCTTGCGAACAACAAGCTTCTTCATGGCTAACCTCCCTTACGAGTGAGCTGTTGCAAGGCATCTTCTACCGTTGCCCGCCCGGCAGTCTGCTCACTAATGAGCAGTCAATGCGCTGCGGTCGCAATCCACTCGGAAAGGCGCTCCTCGTGCACCGTCAAATGTGACCGAGGGGTGAAATCCACCATTTCCAGTTCGCGGAATCGCTTGAGGAACTGGCCGACTCGGGTCCGCGTGGTACCGACCATCTCGGACAGGTCCTCCTGGGTGAGGGCGATGTCCACCCGGGTGCCAAACGGCCCGCGCCGGCCGAAGCGCTCGGCCAGATCCTGCAGGCGCACCGCGAGGCGCAGCTCGCTCGGCATCGTCACCATGTCCGCCACCACCTTCTGCTGGTGCTGCAGACGGATGCTGAGGTGACGCGCGAGCACGCCGGCGGAGCCTTCGGCGGCCAGCACAGCGGCGGCGCGCGCTGCCGGGATCCGCCGCAGCACGGTACGGGTCAACGCGATCGCGGACTCCAGCCGCTCCAGTCCGAGCAGGGCGGTCTCGCCGAACAGGTCACCCGCCACGTGCACCGAGAGCAGGCAGCGTTTGCCGCTCGCGGCTACCATCTGGGTCTTCACCTGGCCACGCTCGACGACGTAGACGTGGGCATCGGGTGATCCGGCACGGTAGATATGATCGTTGCGGGAGAGCTCGATCAGCGAGGTCCCGGGCACTCGCCCGGTCAGCGCCCGGAGATCCGAGATGTTGAGTCTCGGCAGGGGCTCGGCTTGTGTCACGTCGGCTCACCTTCCGCCCGGCACAGCACACGTAGAGGAAACCACATCCTCGCTCATGGATACTAGCTAAGCCTGCTAAACACTAGAGAACACGAGGAGACGGCCCGCCTGATCGTCGTCCGGTTCTGTCTGCTCGGACACCGGCCCCGGAACTTGTGGAAACCCTTCGGGATGGCGTAGGAAGGCTTGCACATACTCCTACATACGACCTCGGGAGCGTCGTCGATGCGGCTGGGCATGCCTCTCAACTATCGCGCCGGCATCACCGACATCGCCGACGAGCTGGTCGACTTCGAGCAGGCGGGCCTGGACCTGGTGCTGGTGGCCGAGCTGTACACGTTCGACGCCGTCAGCCAGCTGGGGTTCATCGCCGGACGGACCCGGCGGCTGGGGATCGCCTCCGGGGTGATGCAGCTGTACACGCGTACCCCGACGCTGATCGCCACCACGGCCGCCGGGCTCGACCACGTCTCATCGGGCCGGTTCACCCTCGGCCTGGGCACCTCCGGCCCGCAGGTCATCGAGGGGTTCCACGGCGTGCCGTTCGACGCGCCCGTCGCCCGTACGCGCGAGGTGATCGACGTCTGCCGACGGGTCTGGCGCCGGGAGCGGCTGGTCCACCAGGGCACCCACTACCGCATCCCGCTCCCCGCCGACCAGGGCACCGGCCTGGGCCGACCGCTCAAGCTGATCAACAAGCCGGTCCGGGAACGGATCCCGATCACCCTCGCCGCCATCGGACCGCGCAACGTCGCGCTGGCCGCGGAGTTGGCGGAGGGCTGGCAGCCGGCCTTCTTCTACCCCGAGCGGTCCGCCGCGGTGTGGGGCGAGAGCCTCGCCCGCGGCGCCGGGCGGCGCGACCCGTCGCTCGGGCCGCTCGACGTGAACGTCAACGCCCTGCTGGCGATCGGCGACGACGTCACCCACCTGCGCCGGCTGGCCCGGCAGGAGCTGGCGCTCTATCTCGGGGGCATGGGCGCGGTGGGCGCGAACTTCTACAACACCCTCGCGGCGCGGTACGGGTTTGGCGCGGCGGCCCGCACCGTGCAGGAGTTGTACCTGGCCGGGCGCCGAGACGCGGCGGCCGAGGCGGTGCCGGAGGAGTTGGTGGAGGGCACCTGCCTGATCGGGCCCGCCTCCTGGGTGGCCGAGCGGCTGGCCGCGTACCGAGAGGCGGGGGTGAGCACCCTCAACGTGACCCCGCTGGCCCGCACGCACCGGGACAGGCTGCGCCTCGTCGAGCGGCTGCGCGACCTGCTCGCCGAGCCGTCTGCGACTGGCGACCCCCGTTGACCACGAACGGCTGGCTACCCGCGCCCTCGAGGACCAGGTCGAGCGGACGCGGTGGTCCTTGTCCGCCGAGTGCGTCCTGCAACGCCTTCGAGTGCGCCAGCATGCCGGTGGCCCGCGCCTCCAAACAAGACCCTTCAAATACGTGAAAGCGCCCACGCGCCGTCCGCGCTCGGTCGTCAGGCGTCCGGGCCGAAGTAGCGCTGCCGCAGCGTCTCGCCCTCCCGGTAGGCGGTGCGGAACATGCCGCGCCGTTGCAGCTCCGGGACGAGCAGGTCGCAGATGTCGCCAAGGCCGTCCGAGGGGCTGCAGGGGATCAGGTTGAAACCGTCGACGTCGGCGACCGCCAGCCACTGCTCCATCCGGTCGGCGATCTCCTCGGCCGTGCCGAACAGGGTCATCGGCGCGTCCCGGCGGGCCCGCCGGGGGCGGGACACCAGGTACCGTACGTCGCCGATGGTCCACGACCGCTCGGGGCTCAGCCCGCGCAGGAAGCCCAGGAACGACTGGCTGCCCTGGTTCTTCACCTCGTCGACCGGGGTTTCATCCGGATACGCGGCCAGGTCGATGTCCATCCAGCCGCACCACTTCGCCAGTTGCCCCTCCGGGCTCCACAGGTCGTGGTACTGCGCCGCCTTGCGCTTCGCGTCCGCCCGGTCGGCGCCGACCATCACCATGGTGCCCTGTAGGGCGCGCACGCCGCGCGGGTCGCGTCCCGCGTCGGCCACCCGCTGGCGCAGCCGCCTGACCGTCTCGGCCCCGCTCTGGGGATCGGCCATGGTCAGGAAGATCACCTCCGCGTGCCGGGCGGCGAACGCCATCCCCCGGCCCGACGCGCCCGCCTGGTACAGCACGGGTGTGCGCTGCGGGGACGGCTCGCACTGGTGCGGCCCGCGCACGGTGAACCAGTCGCCCCGGTGGTCGATCGCGTGCACCCGCGACGGGTCGGTGAAGACGTCGGCGTCGGTGTCGCGGACTACCGCGCCGTCGTCCCAGCTACGCTCCCAGAGCGCGCGGACCACCTCGAGGTACTCGTCGGCCCGGTCGTAGCGCAGGTCGTGGTCCAGATATTCGCCGAGCCCGTTGTCGGTGGCCGAGCGCAGATACGAGGTGACGATGTTCCAGCCGATCCGGCCTCGGGTGAGGTGGTCGAGCGTGGAGAACAGCCGGGCGCACTCGTACGGCTGGTGGTAGGTGGTGGAGTACGTGACCGCGAAGCCCAGCTCGGTGGTCGCCAGCGCCGCCGCCGCGACGACTGGCACCGGGTCGATCGAGGGGATCTGCACGGCGTGCCGGACCGCGGTCGCCCACGACCCCTGGTAGACGTCGTAGGTGCCGTGGATGTCGGCGAAGAACAGCGCGTCGACGCAGGCGGCCTCCAGCCGCCGGGCGACCGCCGCCCAGTAGTCCAGCGACCGGTAGCCGGCGCCGGTGGCGTCGCCGGGCGCGCGCCACATGCCGACGAACTGGGGCGACGGCGAGCATTCGGTGAACACGTTGAGATGCATGTTTCCCCCTTCGCGAGGGTCGCGCCGCCACCCGGCGCAAGGTGGCGACGCGACCGGTGACGCTGGTCAGGACCGGACCGAGCGATCCGGGCTCAGGCGTTCGATGGCCGCGAGCAGGTCGGCCGGCTCCGTTCGCTCCCAGTGGCGCGCGTACGCCGTTGCGAAGCGCAGCACGCCGTCGGTGTCGGCGAGGAACACCCCGGGCATCGTCATGCTGTTGCTGTCGTCGCCGTTGATCTTCGAGAAGTCCATCCCGAAGCTGCCCCACACGTCGAGCAGGTCCTGGTTCATCGTGTAGGTCAGGTTGAACCGCGCGGCGTAGACGTTGCCCCGGTCGCTGAGGATTCGGTACGAGAGATTGTTGCGGCGGATGGCCGCGCGCAGCAGGGGCATCGTGACGGGCGAGATGGCCACCAGGTCGGCGCCGAGTTCCTTGATCCGCGGGTAGACCTCCTCCAACGCCTCCAGCTCGAAGTTGCAGTAGTCGCACCAGACGCCCCGGTAGAAGACCACCGCGAGCGGCCCCCGGGACAACAGGTCGGCGGAGGAGATGAGCTCGCCGTTTTCGTCGGGCAGCTCGAAGGACGGGAACGGCGCGCCCACTTTCAGCACCCGGTCCTCGGCCCCCGAGGCGGCCAGTGCGTGCGCCTCCCGGTAGATCACTTCGAGGTGGGCCGGCGTAATCGGTGGCACCTCGCCCGCCTCCTGGCGGGACTTGTACTCTCGCAGCCGTTCGTTGAGGGACATCGAGCTCTCCTCTCCGCTGGTCCGGCCCTGGATCTCAGGTCCAGCCCACAGGCATCGACTTGATGCCGTTGACAAAGTTGGACTCCAGTCGGACGACCGGGCCCGTGGTGGCAAGTCGGGGAAGGTGCGGGACGACGGCGTCGAGCAGCGCGGCCATCTCCATCCGCGCCAGGTGGGCGCCCAGGCAGAAGTGCGGGCCCATGCCGAAGCTGAGGTGCGGGTTGGGTGCCCGCTCCAGGTCCACCCGGTGCGGGTCGGCGAAGACCGCGGCGTCGCGGTTGGCGGAGACGTAGAACATGACGACCTTGTCGCCCTCGGCGATCTTGGTGCCGGCCAGGGTGGCGTCCCGGGTGGCGGTCCGGCGGAACTGCATGATCGGGGTCACCACCCGGAGGAACTCGTCGACGGCGGTGGCGGTGGACAGCGGCGCGCCGAGCCAGCGCCGGCGTAGCGCTTCGTCGTGCAGCAGCAGGTGCAGGGCGCCGGAGATCAGGTGGCGGGTCGTCTCGTTGCCGGCGACCACCAGCAGCAGCCAGAACTGGCAGAACTCCCGGTCGGTCAGCCGCCGCCCGTCGACCTCGGCGGCGGCGAGCAGACTGATCAGGTCGTCGCGGGGCGCGGCCCGCCGCCGTACGGCTACGGCCAGCGCGTACTGGAACGCCTCCGCGAACGTTTGCCGGTAGACCTCGACGTCGCCGCCGCCGTACTCCGGGTCGTCGAAGCCGACCAGGTTGTTGCTCCAGCGGTACAGCAGATGCCGGTCGCCGCGGGGCAGGCCCAGCAGGTCGGCGAGCACGAGCAGGGGCAGTTCCGCCGCCAGGTCGGTGACCGCGTCGAACGTGTCCCGCCGGCGCACGGCCTCGACGAGGTCCCGGGCGTGCCGGGTGACGGTGTCGGCGAGCGAGCGCACGGCGCGCGGGGTGAACACCGAGGTCACCAGGCGGCGGATCCGCACGTGCTGCGGGGCGTCCATGTTCACCAGCAGTTGCCGCATGAATTCCAGGTCCGCCGGGGTGCGCGGGTCGTGCAGGAACGCCCCGCGCAGCGCGGAGGAGAACACCTCGGGCTGCCGGGACACCTCCACGACCGCCTCGTGGGTCGTCGCCGCCCAGAACCCGGCGCCCCGCTGCTGGATGCGGCCGGCCGAGCTGTGCCGCCACAGCGCCGGCTCCGGCACCCACCCGACCGGCTCCTCGCGGCGGCGCCGGTCGAACTCCTCGTGCGGCACCCCGCCGGCGTAGGTCGCGGGGTGGGCGATGTCGACCGGGACCGCCGGGGCCGACTGCATGGCTGGCATGTCCTTCAGAGCTCCCATCGGTCGTCCCCGCAGAGCGTGCGCAACTGGTCGAGGCGGACCTTGCCGGTCGGCTCGCGCGGGACGGCGTCGACCGACCGCCAGCAGCGGGGCACCTTGAACCCGGCCAGGTGGCGCCGGCAGTGGGCGTCGAGCGCCGACCAGGACCGTTGCCCGCCGCCCGGTTTCCACTCGACGACGGCGGCCACCCGCTCGCCGTACTCGTCGTCGGGGACGCCGAGCACGACGGCGTCGTGAACCTCCGGGTGCCGCAGCAGTACCTGCTCGACCTCGGCCGGGTAGACGTTCACGCCCCCCGAAACGATCATGTTCTGGGCGCGGCCGGTGAGGTACAGGTAGCCGTCGTCGTCGAGGTGCCCCACCTCGCCGTACGTGAACACCCCCGGCGCGAGGTGTGCGGCGCGCGTCTTCTCCGCGGCGTTGTGGTAGCGGAAGCCGCGGCCGGGCCGACGGATGAAGATCCGGCCCCGCTGGTGCGGGTCGAGCTCGCGGCCGTCGTCGTCGACGACGAGGATCTGGTTCGGCGGCACGGCCCGCCCGACGCTGCCGGGGTGGGCGAGCCAGTCGGCCGAGTCGATGAGGGTGACCACTCCCCCCTCGGTGGCCGCGTAATATTCGACCAGCACCGGGCCCCACCAGTCGATCATGCGGCGCTTGACGTCGGGCGGGCAGGCGCCCCCGCCGTGCCAGATCCGGCGCAGGCTGGCCCCCGAGAAGCCGGCCCGACTGGCCTCGTCGAGGCGCAGCATCCGCACGAACTGGGTCGGCACGAGATGACACTCGGTGATCCGCTCGGCGTCGATGGCGGCCAGCGTCGCGACGGGGTCGAACCGTTCCCGCAGCACCAGTGCGGCCCCGTTGAGCAGAGGCAGCAGCGCGAAGAACAGCTGGGCGGAGTGGTACCAGGGCCCGACCAGCAGGACCCGGCCATCGGTGGGCACGCCGAGCGTGCCGGTGGCGTAGTCGAGCAGGCGGGTGACCCGATCGAACGGCGCCCCGGTGACGAACAGCCCGTTCAGCACGCCCTTGGGTCGTCCGGTCGTGCCCGACGTGTAGATCATCAGCTGCCCGCACTTCTGCGCCACCGGCGGGGCGTGCGGGTCGAGCGCCGCGAGCGCCGGCTCCGCCGCGGCAAGGCCGTACGCGTCGCGGTCGCCGGTGACCAGAGCTCGCACGGTGCCCGCCTCGGCCGCCGCCTTGGCGCCCACCTCTGCCCGGGGCGGGTCGACCAGGAGCAGCCGGGCGCCGGAGTCCTCCAGCAGGTACGTCACCTCCGGCGCGGTGAGGTGCCAGTTCACCGGCACCGCGGTAACGCCCGCGTGCAGGCAGGCCAGCAGCGCCTCCACGGCCTCCCGGCGGTTGCCGAGCATCAGCGCGACCGCGTCGCCGGCGGCGACCCCTACCCCGGCGAGCAGGCCCGTCCACCGGTTGACCCGGCGGGCCAGCCCGGCCCAGCTGAGGGCGCCGGCCTCGTCGGCGAGCGCCGGCGCGTCGGGGGCGGCGGCGACGCGGGCGGCGAGCAGGGCGGGCGGTAGCTCCACGCGCGGCATCCTCAGTCCAGCAGGTCCGGGTGGCGGCGCAGGACACCCTCGTACAGCGGCTTGAAGTTGTACCGGCCGATGCCGGGCGAGCCGATCACCTCGCGGGTCCGCTCGGCCTCCTCGTGGTCGATGAGCACCGGCTTGCCGGCGGCCTCGGCGGTGAGCTGCACCTGGCAGGACCGTTCCATGGCGACGAACCACCAGGCGGCCTCCTCCACGGTCCCACCCACGGTCAGCAGGCCGTGGTTGCGCAGGATCGCGGCCTTGGCCGAGCCCAGCGCGTCGGCGAGGCGCTTGCCCTCGCGCTCGTCGAGCACCACCCCGCTGTAGTCGTCGAAGAGGGCGTGGTCGCCGTAGAACGCGCAGGCGTCCTGCGTGATCGGGTCGAGCAGGCGGCCCAGGGTGGCGAACGCCCGGCCGTACACCGAGTGGGTGTGCACGGCGCAGATGACGTCGGGCCGCGCGGCGTGCACCGCCGAGTGGATGACGAACCCGGCGGGATTGATCCGCCCATTGCCCGCGAGCACCTGCCCGTCACTGTCGACGAGCAGCAGGTCCTTGACTTTGACGTGGCCGAAGTACATGCCGAACGGATTGATCCAGAAGCAGTCGGGCCGCTCGGGGTCGCGGGCGGTGATGTGCCCGCCGGCGCCCTCGTCGTAGCCGAGTTCGGCGAACAACCGCAGCGTCGCGGCCAGCCGTTGCATGCGCTGCTGCCGGATGGCCTGTGTGTCGAGGGGGAACATCATCCACACCCGCCCGTCGTGTCGGTGTCGTAGCCGCCGGAGGTCACGATGGCCTCCGCCCGGTCGGGAAGCCCCGCGTCGTCCGTTCCGGCGTCGGCGGGAACGGGAAAGGGGGGCGCGTCGGGCCGCCACAGCCGCAGGAACCCGTCGAGGCGGTCCAGTCCCCAGAACCGGTGTCGCCCCCACTTCAGGTACGGGATCCCGAAGACGTCGTCGAGGTAGGCGCGTTCGAGGCAGGCCGCGCCCTCCGCCCGCAGCTGTGGGTCGTCGACCGCGCCCGTCACGAGCTCCGGGTCCAGGCCGCTGCGCTCGGCGCACCCGGCCACCACCTTCGGCTCGCAGATGTTCTCGCCGCGTTCCCAGCGGGCGGCGACCACCTCGTCGTAGAAGGCCTCCGCGCGGCCCGCGCGGCGGGCCGCCAGCCAGCCCAGGTGCGGCACCTCCCAGTGCGGGTCGACGTCGATCGGCCACGCCATCGGCACACCTTCGCGCTGCACCAGCCGTTTCGTGTCCATCAGCAGATAGAGGTGCTTGGCCCGGCTCATCTGCACGTAGTGGAACTCCGCGCCGCGCTCGTCGAGGGCGGCACAGGTGCGCGCGTCGGGGTCCCAGTAAGGGAACCAGTCCAGCTCCGTGAACGCCTGGGGCACCGCTGCGCGCAGCCGGCGGATGGTGAGCCAGCTGTACGGGCTGCGGAAGGAAAAGAAGAGCCGGGGGCGGGCGGGCGCGCGGGTCACGGATGCCCCCCGGTGAGGATCCCGCACACCTCGGGGTCGAGCCGGGCGAGCTGACCGGCGTTGGGTCCCCGGCTGATCGCGTACCCGTGCAGGATGCTTGCCGTGGCCACCAGCACCAGCCGGTCGTCGCGCTGGACGTAGCAGTCCATCCGGCCGCTGAACATCATCGACCGCAGCACGTCGTCGACCTGGAAGACGGTGTGCACCGTCTCCTCCATGTGGGCCGGCTCGGCCAGGCGTACCCGGGCCCGCGACACCACCGGGATCCACGCGCGTTCCCGCAGCATGCGCCCCACGGAGATGCCCCGGTCGGCGAGGAACCGCTCGACGACCTCCTCCAAGGCGCGCACGAAGCCGGAGTGCTGCACCCGGTCGGAGAAGTGACAGTAGAAGTACGGCGCCCGCCAGGACCACAGGAAGGCCGCCGAGCCGGCCGGGGTCAACACGGAGACGGGGTCGGCGCCGGCCGGCAGTGGGAGCTCCGCGCGCAGGCCGGTCGCCGCGCCGAGTCCCGTGGCCTCCCAGGTCGCGACGGCGGCCGGGGCGGGCCGGTGCACCGACGCGTCGGTCTCGGGCACCAGGGCGACCGTGACGTGTCCCCGCAGCACCACGACGTCCTGCCCGTCACGGCTCACCGACAGCTGCACCCGCAGCCGGTTCCCGGTGCCGGCGACCACCTCCGCGCGGACCTCGTCGTCCACCTCCAGCACGGCGGGCAACTGCACCGAGCAGTCGATGATCTCGGTGCCGAGGCCGTGCTCGTGGAAGAGCGCGCGGGCGCCGTGGCCCTGGTCGAGCAGCCACTGCAGGACCGCCTCCTCTACCAGGTACATGAAGTGCTTGAAACCGATCCAGGTGCGGATGTTGGCGCCTTCGTAGCGCGGCCGGCCGGACAGGACGCTCGGGGTGGGCGGGTGCGGGGCGAGGGTTGTCACGTGGCTGCTCCTTTGGGATGACCGGTGACGACGGGGATCGCGTCGACGAAGGCCCGCAGGCGGGACGCGACATCCTCGGGCTGGCGGGCGTAGCAGAAGTGGTCGTAGCCGTCGCCGACCGACAGCGACGCGTGCGGCATGCCGTCGGCGAGGGTCCGCGCGGCCTCCGGGGACAGGGTCGGGTCCGACCCACCGGCGAGCACCAGCACCCGGGCCGTCACCCGGTCCAGCCGCAGTGACGCGCTGGCGCAGAACTGGTCGAACACGGTCAGGAAGCCGGCCGGGCCGACCCGGTCGACCGCCTTGGCGATCATCAGGTCCACCACCTCGGCCTCCATGGCTCGCAGCCGCTTGCCGAGTCGGCTGCGCAGCGAGTCGTGGATGTGCCGTTCGAAGGCCCGCCGGGCGCGTTCGAACACCCGCCAGGTCACGGCGACGTCCGGCGGCCGGTACAGCGGGCAGATCAGCATGACGGTGTCGGGCACCCGTTGGTCGCGGACGCAGAGCAGTTCGAGCAGGGCGTTGGCGCCGAAGGAATGGGCCACGAGGAGGTCCGGGCGCCGGCCCAGCCGGTCGAGGCCGTCGGCCAGCCACTGGGCGGAGGGGCGGCGCCGCCACTGGTAGTCGTTGCCGGGCCGCCACGGCAGGTCGAGGGCGACCGGGGACCACGCGGGCGGCAGTGCGTGGCTCAACGGCAGCCAGCTCTCCCAGGAGTCCTCCAGCCCGTGGACGAAGGCCACGAGCGGGCCGCCCGACGTGGGCCGGCGCAACTCCCGTACGGCCGGCGTCGTCACGGCTGCCTCCCGGTTGGGGTGGCACGGGTGAGCAGGGCGGTACGCCAGCCATCGTCGTCGCCGCCGCAGAGCACCGCGACGCCGTCCGCGCCCTCGGCGACAAGCCGCGCGGCCAGCGCCGCCTGGAGCACTCCCTGCGCGCCGTAGCAGTCGCCCCAGGCGGCCGCGGGGTCGAGGTGGCCGGGGCCGACCACGACCCGGGGCCCGGCCGGCCACGGGGGTACGTCCGCGCGGCGGCGGACGGCCGGCCCGACCGTCAGGGTGGCCAGCGGGGCGGCGGCCCGCGCGGCGGGTTCGAGGACCACGCAGGCGGCCCCGGCTCGC
This sequence comes from Micromonospora sp. NPDC006431, assembly GCF_042870725.1. NCBI lineage: Bacteria > Bacillati > Actinomycetota > Actinomycetes > Micromonosporales > Micromonosporaceae > Micromonospora > Micromonospora sp. NPDC006431. Next base: position 83,142 of record NZ_JBIAHQ010000014.1, on the reverse strand, counting down.
AGCGGCGGCGCGGCGGCGCCGGCGGCGGCGGGGCCCCGGCGCACCGCGACGGCGGTCTCGTCGTCGGGTTCCGCGCCGACGACCAGCACCCGGTCGGCCCGGCCGGCCCGCAGGAGCAGGGCGCCCAGGGCGAGCGCGTCCAGGCCGGCGGTCTCGCCGGAGCAGACCATCAGGTTCGGCCCGCCGAGCCGGAACCACAGCGCAACACTGCTGGCGATGACGTTGCTGGACGCGTTGGGCGCCGCCATCGGGCTGACCCCCCGGCTGCCCTCCCGGGCGACGGCGCGGGTCACGTCGATGACCGTGCCGACGTTGCCGAGGTTGCTGGCGGCCACGACAGCGGTGCCGGGATCGAGGGCGGCATCGGGGCGGACGCCGTCGGGCAGGCCCAGGGCACGGTGCACGGCGCACAGCGCGAGCCGGGTGGCCGGCTCCTTGTACAGCAACCCCTTGCGGCCGAGCAGGGTGTGTGCGCGATCGGGCGGGCAGGCGGGGTCCACCGGCGGCAGGCCGGCGACGGCCGCGCCGGGTGCCGAGGTCGCGCTGACGCGCCCGCCGGGTGAGGTCGGCGCCGCAGAGCACGGCGTAGTCGTGGACGCCGGCGGGGGCAGGTGAATGCTCCAGGAGGTGACCGCGACGGCGGTGGCCGGCGTGGATCCCGGTGCGGCGCCGACGGCGAGCGAGGCCGGCGCCGCACCGGCGGCCAGCGGGGACGGCGTGCCGGTCACGGCGCCTCCACCAGGGTCACCGCGTTCACGCCGCCGAAGCCGAAGGCGTTGACCTGGGCCAGGGTGACGCCGCGGCGGGCGCGGACGTCCCGGACGAAGGTGAGCCCGTCGCCCTCGGGCAGGAGGTCCACCAGCCCGACGACCGGCGGCACCATGCCGCTCGCCAGGCACCGCAGTGCCACGTCGAGGTTGGCCAGGGCAGCGGCGCCCGACAGGTGGCCGACGGCCCCCTTCACGGCGGTGATCAGGGGCGCTCCGGGCCGGGGCAGGCACCGCAGCAACGCGGCGCACTCCGTGGGGTCGTTCAGGGCCGTGCCGGTGCCGTGGGCCACCACCAGGTCCACCTCTTCCGGGCCACGGCCGCTCCGCGCCCAGGCATCGCGCATCGCCCGGCAGATGCCGTCCAGATCGGGGGCTGTCTCATGCACGGCGTCGCAAGACAGCCCGGTGGCGAGCAGCCGGCCGACGGCCGGCCCGGTCCAGTCCTCGGGGACCACGACGAGCGCGGCGGCGCCCTCTCCGAGCAGCACGCCGGTGCGGTCGCGGTCGAACGGGCGGACCTGGGCGGTGGGCGTCGGGGCGACCTTGCCGATCATCGCAAGCATGGAGGCGGTCATCGTGTCGGCGGCGCCGACGACGACCGCGTCGGCCTCGCCGGCGTCGACCAGGTCCTGGGCGAGCGCGAGGGCGTGCCCGCCCGCGCTGCACGCGTTGGCGATGGTCACCACCTCGGCCAGGCCGGGCGCGGCGTCCCGGACAGCGGGCCCGAAGTGCAGGCGGGACGGGGCCGTGGCGGCGCCGGTGAGCGCCAACTCCTCGACCGCGGCGAGTTCCCGCAGCCCGGTGCCGACGAGCGCCACCACCCGGGCCCGCCGAGGGTCGACGGCTGCCCGCGCCAGCGCCTCGGCGACGCACTCCCGCAGCCAGGCGCCGGCCCGCAGCGCGGCCCCGGGAGCGGGCTCGTCGATCTGGTAGCCGGCCGTCACGTTGAGCCGGCCGGCCAGCGGGTGTCGCAGTTCGCGCACCCCCGTACGGCCGTTCAGCAGCGCTGCGAAGGTGCGCGCGCCGTCGCCGAGACAGGTGCGCAGGCTGCTCGCCGCGATCAGCGCCGGCACGGGCTACCGCCGGACCAGGGCGGCGCCGACGCCGCCGTCGGTGCCCTGGGCCGTGAGCAGGACCAGGCCGGACGGGGGCCAGTCGCCGTGGCCGGGCAGGCGCAGCGCGACGGCCAGGGCGAGGGCGGGGGTGGCGGCCCCGCAGTCCCCCGCCGCCCGGCTGACGACGAGGTCGGCGGGCCGGTGCCCGCCGAGCGCCCGCAGCGCGGCGGCGCGCTGCGGGCGGCGGCCGGAAATGGTGGTCTCGCTGGTAACCAGGAGAGTGACGTCGGTCGGGGCAGCTCCCGCGACGTGCAGGGCACGGGCGACACAGTCGGTAAGCGCCTGCTCCGCCGTGCCGTCGGGGCCGTACCCGGTCGCCACGGCGCAAACCGCGGCGCGCCCGGCGGAGCCGGCGTCGCTGCCGATCACGAACACGGCGGCGCCCTCGCCCGCGGCGACCTCGCCGCCCGCCGGGCTCAGCGCGGATGCCCAGGCCCGGTGCGCCGAGAACTCCTCCACCGCGCCGACGAGCATGGTGTCGACGTAGCCGCGGCGGATGGCGTTGCCGGCGTATCGCAGGGCGTTGAAGAAGGCCAGCGGCCCGCCGGTGACCGTGGCGTTGATCCCCTTGAGCCCGTGTCGGATGGCCGCCTGGCCGGCGGCGCAGTTCATCACGGTGTTGGGGAACAGCATCGGGTTGACCAGGTACGGCTTGTCCTGGACAAGGGTCTCGCGGGTGTAGTCGCTGGTGGACTTCAGGCTGCCGACGGTCGTGCCCAGCACCACGCCGACGCGGGCCCGGTTGGTGTCGTCCACCGTCAGCCCGCTGTCGGCGAGGGCGTCGCCGCAGGCCACCACGGCCAGGGCGGTGGCCCGGTCGTAGAAGCTCGTGCCGCGCCGGCCGAGCCGTGCCCGCACGTCGAAGTCGGTGAGGGCGTGGCCCTCGGCGCGCGGCAGCGGTTCGGTGACGATCCCGCCGACGGGAACGCCCGGATGGCGTTCCCCGGCGAGGGCGGCGACCCGTCGGGCGAGCGCCTCCGGCCGGTCACCGGCGGCGCTCAGCGCCGCGAGGCCGTTGATGGTCAGCGGGGTCATCGGGCAGCTCCGAGCAGCACGATCGCGTTGTTCCCGCCGAAGGCGAACCCGTTGTTCTGCACGAGCCGGACGGTGGCCGGCCTGGCCACGTTCGGCACGGGATCGATGTCGGCCAGCTGCGGGTCCGGGTGCGACCAGTTGATCGTGGGGGGCAGGAAGCCCTGGTCGATCGCCAGGGCGGAGGCGATCGCGCCGAACCCGCTGGCGGCACCCATGGTGTGCCCGATCATCGACTTGATCGAGCTCATGGGCGGCGGTTTCGGCCCGAACACCTCCAGCACGGCCTGCGCCTCGACCAGGTCGTTGGCCGGGGTGCCGGTGCCGTGGGCGCAGATGTAGTCGACCTGGTCCGGGGTGACGCCGGCGTTGCGGTGGGCGATGCGGATGCACTCGGCGATGCTGTCCCGGTCCGGGGCCACCGGATGGTTGGCGTCGCAGTTGAGGCCGTAGCCGAGCACCTCCGCATAGATGTGCGCGCCCCGCGCCTCGGCGTGCTCCCGCGTCTCCAACGCCAGCACCGCGCCGCCCTCGCCGGTGAGGATGCCGGAGCGGTCCCGGTCGAACGGCGAGCAGGCGCTCTCGGTGAGGGCGCCGAGCCGGTAGAACCCGGCGTGCGCCCAGCGGCAGACCGAGTCGGCGCCGCCGGCGAACACCACGTCCGCCTCGCCGGTGACGAGCAGGTCGTAGGCGTACCCGATGGCGTAGTTGCTGGCGGAGCAGGCGGTGGCGAGGGTCAGCGACTCGCCGCGCAGGCCCAGCTCCTCACTGACCGCGTGCGCCAGCCGGCCGGCGGGCAGTTGCTCGACCAGCTGCGCCGGCACCGCGTCGAAGCCCGCCTCGACGAGCCGCGCGGTGAACGCCTCGACGACGACGGACTCCCCGCTGGTGGTGCCGATCACGGCGTGCGCCCGGCCCCGGTCCACCGTGTCCAGGTCCAGTTTGGCGTCGTCCGCCGCAAGCCGTGCGGCGGCCGCCGCGAACTGGCTGGACCGGCCCCACCGTTCGGGCGGCAGCCGGTGCAGCCAGGCGGCGGGGTCGAAGTCGCGGACCTCACCGCCGTTGCGGTGCGGGAACCCGGACGGGTCGAAGCTGCTGATCCGGGAGATGCCGGACCGGCCCGCCCGCAGGGCCGCGCCGAACGCGGTCACTCCCGTTCCGATGCTCGACACCGGGCCGAGGCCCGTCACGACCACGCGCCGCACCGTTCAGTCCTGCCAGCCGGCGTGCCGAGCGACGGCGTCGTAGGTGGCCTTGAGGTTGCGCAGCTCCGGAAGCTCCGACTGCGGGATCTCCACCTTGAACTCCTTGTCGATGCGGGCCAGGATCTCGATGGCGCGCAGCGAGTCCGCCTGGTATTCCTCGGCGAAGTCCCCGGTGTCGGTCAGCTCGTCGGTCTCGATCTCCAACACCTCGGCGATGATCTCCCGGAGCTGCTCGTACCGCTCATTGTCACCGGACATGTCGGCCTCCTTGGGCACTGGTGTTAGCGGGGATGGTGCGGTCGACGCCCGTGCCGGTGCGACCGGGTGCGGGTTCGGCGACCGCGGCGCGGGGACGGCGGGCGGCGATGAGCGAGCCGACGGTGGCGATGCGCCGCTCGCCGGCCCAGCTCTCGCCCGTGGCGAAGGCGGTGTCGGCGACAACGCGTTCCAGGCGTACGACGTGCCGGACGACGTCGCCCGGGTACGCCCGGCCCTCGACGGTGTACTCGCGGGCACCCACGAAGAGCAGCACGGCGTCGTCGGTGAGCCGGTGCGACGGGGCGGAGCCGTCCAGCCACAGCAGCGCGGCGCTCTGCCCGAACGATTCGATGAGCAGCGATGCCGGGTAGGCGTAGTCCTCGGCGCTGGCGTCGTCGCCGAGGTGGGCGTAGCAGGGCTCGGTCGCGGTGATCGCCTTGACCGTTTCGATGGCGACCCCGGGCTCGAGACTGGTCACCCGGTCCACCAGCAGCAGCGGGTGGCGCTGTGGCAGGGCGGCCCGGATCTCGGCGGCGTTCACGCGCCCGCTCCGGCGTCGAAGACGGCGCGCAGCTGGGCGGTGACCGTGCCGTCGTGCCGCCGGCCGGTGCCGCGTACCGTCCAGCCGGGCTCCGAGGGGGAAGCGGCGCCCGTGGCGGGGGCCGCCGGATCCACGTCGAGGGTGAGCTCCATCTCGTCACCGCCGAGCAGCGCCGCGAGAAACCGGATCGAGGTGACCGCGCGCAGCCGGGGGGCGCCGGGCACGGCCTGGGCCATCGCCTGGCACAGGGTCTCGACCACGAACACGCCCGGGTAGATCGGCTGGCCGGGGAAGTGCCCGGCGAGGTTCGGGTCGCCGGGGTCGACGGCGACCCGGGCGGTGACCGTCCATCCGCCAGCGCGGGGAGCGACCCGGAGCCGGTCGACGGCCGGCAACGGGGCGGCGCAGGGGACGGGGGCAGCGGGCCGCCAGGCCGGCGCCGCGGTCGCGGCGGTCACAGGGTCATCCCCCCGTCCACCTGGAACACCTGGCCGGTGACGTAGCCGGCCTGGTCGGCGAGGAGGAAGTCCACCATCGCCGCGACGTCCTCGGGGCGGCCGAACCGACGCAGGCCGATCATGCCCCGTGCCCGGTCCCGGGCCTTGGCGTCCAGCGCATCGGTCATGTCGGTCTCGATGAACCCGGGCGCGACCACGTTGACCCGTACGCCGTAGGGGGCGAGCTCCTTGGCCAGCGACCGGCTCAGCCCGATGATGCCCGCCTTGCTGGCCGCGTACGCGGTCTGGCCGGCGTTGCCGTGGATGCCGGCGATCGAGGAGAGGTTGACGATGGCCCCGGCGCGGCGCTTCATGAACCGGAAGGCCATGGCACGGCAGAAGTTCCAGGTGCCGCCGAGGTTGGTGTCGATGACCGCCTCCCAGTCGGGGCGGCGGGCCAGCACCAGCGGGCTGTCCCGGGTGATGCCGGCGTTGTTGACCAGCCGGCTGATCGGGCCCAGCCGCCGCTCGGCCGCGGCGATGAACGCGTCCACGGCCGCGTCGTCGGCGACGTCGCAGGGAGCGAAGTAGCTGGGCACCCCGGTCGCGGCGACCTGCGCCTCGGTCTTCTCGGCGGCCTCACTCGGGTTGCTGTAGCAGCAGGCGAGGCCGTAGCCCTGCTCGGCGAGCCGGACGGCCACCGCGCGGCCGATACCCCGTGAGGCGCCGGTCACCAGTGCCAGCGGTTGCTCGCTCACACACGCCTCCTTCGCCCGCCGCGCCCACGCCGGGTGCCCCCGATCGGCGACGGGAACTCGTATCCCGTGCTCCTATGTTGAAGCATCTTCGCCTCGACATCAATAGATGCAGCAGGAGACACGGAAGACACTCGTAGACACTATGTAGACAGCAGCGAAAAGCCTATGGCCCGTCGGGGCGCGGAGCGGCCTCCCCCAGCACGTCGCGGCTGTCCGCGCCGGCGGCCGGCGCGCCCCGGCGGATCCGGGTCGGCGTGCGGGAGAACTTCACCGCCGGGCCGGTCAGCGGCGCGGCGGCACCGTTGTGCAGCACCGTCGGCTGGAGCATGTCCCGCTCCCGCACGTGCGGATCGGCCGCGACCTCGGCCAGCGTGCGCACCCGCTCGGCCACCAGGCCCGCGGCGCGGAAGGCCGCCATCACCTCGCCGACCGGGCGGGGCCGGCACCAGGCGGCCACGAGATCGTCGACCACGCCCCGGTTCTGCCGGCGCTGCGCGCCCCGCCCGTAGCCCGGCGCGCGGGCCAGCTCCGGCCGGCCGATCGTCTCCGCCAGCGCCCGCCAGTGCTTGTCGAGGGCGACGGATAGGTAGATGTCGCCGTCGAGACAGCGGTAGACGTTCGACGGGACCGCGAAGTCGGTCTGGTTGCCCCAACGCGCCGGCGGCGCGCCGGTCGCGGCCAGCGTCAACAGGCCGCAGCTGCTGGCGAGCAGGCTGTCGAGCATGGCCACGTCGACGTGCTGCCCCTCGCCGGTGCGGTCGCGGTGCGCCAGGGCGGCCAGGGCGCCGACGGCCGCGTGCAGGCCGGCCAGCTCGTCGGCGAGGAACGTCGGCGCCCGGACCGGGCGGCCCGCCGGGTCACCGTTGAGCGACATCCAGCCGCTCGCGGCCTGCACCACCGGGTCGTATGCCGGCCGGTCGACGTCCGGGCCGTATTGTCCCCAGCCGGTGATGGAGACAACCACGATGTCCGGCCGGACGCGGCGGCAGTCGGCGTAGCCGACGCCCCAGCCGTCCAGCGTGCCGGGCTTGTAGTTCTCCACCACGAGGTCCGCATCGCGCACCAACTCCAGGAACGCGTCCCGGCCGGCGGGCTGCCGCAGGTCCAGCCCCACGCTGCGCTTGTTCCGGTTCACCGTCTCACGGAACCAGGACAGCCCCGTGCCGGGGATCTCCGGCGGCACCTCGCCGTCGCGGCCGTGCGGCAGCTCGACCCGGACCACGTTCGCGCCCATGTCGGCGAGCAGGCTCGTGGCCAACGGGCCGGACCACACCTTGGTCACGTCCAGGACGGACAGGCCGTGCAGGGGGCCGTCCCGGTCGTCGCGGGCCTCCCGGTAGAACTCCTCCCGCCGCACGTCACACCCGGGCCAGGATCGTCGCGGTGCCCAGCGATCCCCCGCAGCACATCGTGACCAGCGCCGTCTGCGAGTCGCGGCGCTCCAGCTCGTGCAGCGCGGTGACGAGCAGCCGGGTGCCGCTGGAGCCGAGCGGATGGCCCAACGCGATCGCCCCGCCGTTGACGTTGACCCGCTCCAGGTCGGTGTCGTGCTGCTGCGCCCAGTTGAGCACCACGCCCGCAAACGCCTCGTTGACCTCGACCAGGTCGAGGTCGGCCAGGGTCATGCCGGCGCGCTCCAGCGCCCGGCCGGTCGCCGCCACCGGCCCGTCGAGCAGGTAGTACGGATCTGCCCCCGTGACCACCTGGGCGACCAGCCTCGCCCGGGGCCGCAGCCCCAGCGCCCGGGCCCGGCCGCGGGACATCCACAGGATCGCCGCCGCCCCGTCCGACACCTGCGAGGTGGTGCCGGCGGTGTGCACGCCCTCGGGCACGTTCGGCGCGAGCTTGGCCAGGCCCTCCATCGTGGTCTCGCGCAGCCCCTCGTCCCGGTCGACCCGGCGGCGCCCGGCGGAGCTGACCTCGCCCGGCGCCGGCACGTCGAGACCGACCACCTCCCGGTCGAAGCGCCCGGCCGCCCAGGCCGCCGCGGCGCGCGCCTGGGAGAGCACCCCGTACGCGTCGGCGTCGGCGCGGGTGATGCCCTGCCGGGCGGCGATCCGCTCGGCGCCGCCGAACTGCGCGCGCGGCGGGTCGTCCCACGGGTAGTCGGCGGTCTTGTAGTGGCCCGGTCCGTTGTAGAGGTTGACGCCGATCGGGACCCGGCTCATGGACTCCACCCCGCAGGCGATGCCCACGCTGATCGCGCCGCTGCCGATCAGCGCGGCGACGAGGTGGTTGGCCTGCTGGGCGGAGCCGCACGAGACGTCCACCGTCGTGCAGCCGACCGCCGGATCCCACCCGGTGCTCAGCCACGCGTTGCGGGTGACGTTCAAACTCTGCTCGCCCGCCTGGGTGACACACCCGCCCACCACCTGCTCCACGGCGTCGGGCGCGACGCCCGCGGCGTCGACGACGGCACGCAGCACATGCCGGAGCAGCTCGACGCCCTTCAGCCCGGCCAGCGCCCCGCCGCGCTTGCCGATGGGGGTGCGGGCCGCCGCGACGACGACCGGCTCGCGGTCCTCCGAGGTCACCGGTCCTCCAGCGTGATGGCAAGCTTCGGACAGGCGTTGGCGGCCTGCGTCACCTCGTTCCACAGCTCCTGCGGCGGGTTCTCCTGCAGCACGTGGAGAAAGTCGTCGTCGCGCACCTCGAAGACCGCCGGCGCGGCGAGCTCGCAGAGGCCGTTGCTGTCGCACCTGTCGAAGTCCACCTGTACCCGCATCGCCGCCATCCCCTCTCGGTCACGGTGCTCGTGTTCCACCGTAGTGGAGTACTCGTATCTGGGAAATACGAGCATCGTCTTTGTGAAGGCTCTTGTGTGTCTTCGGGACCGTCGATACCGTGCGTACGGATACCAGCTGGCCGGCTCCAGCCGGTGATCGGCGTACGGGAGGCTCCGTGGCTGCTCGTAAAGGCTTCACCCCTTGGCCGGCGGAGTTCGCCGACCGCTACCGCAAGGCCGGTTACTGGCGCGGCGAGGTGCTCGGCGACCTGCTCCGCCCCTGGGCCGACTGGGACGCCGACGCCCGCGATCCCGGGCGCACCGCCGTCGTCACCCGACATGGTCGGCACACGTACGGCGAACTCGACGCACGAGCCGACGAGTTGGCCGCGGGCCTGATCGAGCTGGGCGTGCGACCCGGCGACGCCGTGGTCGTCCAGTTGCCCAACACCGTCGAGTTCGTGGTGACCTGCGTGGCGCTGTTCCGCGCGGGCGCCCTGCCGGTGCTGGCCCTGCCGGCCCACCGGCGGGCCGAGCTGACCTACCTGGCGCAGTACGTCGGGGCCGTCGCCCTCGTTACCTCCGACCGGGTGCCTGGGGTGGACCACCGCGCGGTGGCGCAGGAGGTACGCGCCGCCTGCCCCACCCTGCGACACGTGCTCGTGGTCGGGGAACCCGGGCCGTTCCTGGCCTGGTCGGACGTGCGCGCCCCGGCCCGGGAACTGGCCCGGCCCGACCCGCAGGACGTGGCCTTCTTTCTGCTTTCCGGCGGGACGACCGGGCTGCCCAAGCTGATCCCCCGCACCCACGACGACTACGCCTTCCAGCTGCGCGCCACCGCCGAGGCGATGTCGTTCGACCACCGGCACGCCTACCTCGCCGCGGTGCCGGTGGCGCACAACGCCGCCCTGGGCTGCCCGGGCGTGCTCGGCGCGCTACGGGTGGGCGGCCGAGCGGTACTGTCGTCCAGCCCCAGCCCGGACGAGGCGTTCCCGCTCATGGCCCAGGAGGGGGTCACCCTCACCACCGTCATGCCGGCCGTGCTGTCGCTGTGGGTGGAGACCGCCGGCCTGTTCGACGTTGACCTGTCCGAGCTGGTCATCGAGGTCGGTGGGGCCGTGCTGCACCCCGACCTCGCCCGCGCCGTGCGCCCGGCCCTGGGTGCCACGCTCACCCACTGGTTCGGCATGGCCGAGGGTATGCTCTGCTTCACCCGCCCCGGCGACGGCGACGAAGCCGCGGCGACCACCCAGGGCACCCCGATGTGCGCCGACGACGAACTTCTCGTGGTCGATGCCGATGGCACCCCCGTCCCGCCCGGCGAGGTCGGCGAGCTGCTGGTACGCGGGCCGTGCGCGCTGCGCGGCTACTACGCCGTACCCGAGCACAACCGGACGGTCTTCACCCCCGACGGCTTCCTCCGCACAGGCGACCTGGCGCGGATCGACGCTGAGGGCCGCCTGGTCATCTCGGGCCGGATCAAGGACGTCATCAACCGGGGCGGGGAGAAGGTGATGGCCGACGAGGTCGAGGGGCACCTGCTGACCCACGACCGGGTCCGGGCGGCGGCCGTCGTCGGAATCCCCGATCAGCGGCTGGGCGAGAAGACCTGCGCGGTCGTCGTCGCCGACGACCCGGCGCCCAGCCTGATGGAGCTGCGCAAGCTGCTGTGGGATCGGGGACTGGCCGACTACAAGCTGCCGGACCGGCTCGAGATCGTCGAGGCGCTGCCGCTGACCACCGTCGGCAAGGTCGACAAGCGGGCACTGGCCGCCGCGGTCCTCGGCGACCTGAGCGTCACCCGGTAGCGGCGGCGCGGCATGACGGCTTCCCCCGACCGGCGTCGGCGGCCGGTGAGCCTGTGGCTGGACACGCTGCCCGCGCCGCTGCGCGAGCGGCGGCCGGCCCTGTCCGGCGACGTGCGGGCGGATGTGGTCGTCGTCGGCGCCGGATTCACCGGCCTGTGGACCGCCTATTACCTGACGGAACTGGCGCCGCAGGCCTCCGTGCTGGTCATCGACGCCGAGCGGGTGGCCTACGGGGCCAGCGGGCGCAACGGCGGCTGGTGCACCACCGAGATGCCCGCCCTGCTGGCCAACCTGGTGCAGCGCTACGGCCCGATGGACGCCATGCGCTTCTACCGTGCGGGCCGACGCACCCTCGACGAGATCGAGCGGGTCCTCGCCGCCGAGGACATCGACTGCGGGTGGCGGCGCGACGGCTCGCTCTACGTCGCCCGCACCCAACCCCAGGTGGCGCGGCTGCGAAACTGGCAGGACATGCGGCTCAAGCTCGGCATCACCGACATGACGCTGCTGTCGCCCGCCGAGACCGCCGACCGGGTCGGCGTCGCCGGGGCGCTGCTGTCCGGCTTCACGCCGCACTGCGCGGCCGTGCAACCCGCGGTCATCGCCGCCGGGCTGGCGCGGGCCGTCGAGCGGCGCGGGGTGACCATCGTCGAGGGCACCCGCGCGGTCGGGCTGCGACCCGGCGTCGTGGTCACTGACCGGGGCACGATCCGCGCCCGCAGTGTGCTGTGCACCACGGAGGCGTACACAAGGGAACTTCCCGGGCACGCCCGCCGGGTGCTGCCGGTGATCTCCCGCGTACTGGCCACCGAGCCGCTGCCGGAATGGCGGTGGCGCGAGGCCGGCTGGCGGGACCGGGTCACCGTCGCCGACTCCCGCTACCAGTTCGCCTACTTCCAGCGCACCGCAGACGGCCGCTTGCTGGTGGGCGGCCGGGGGGCCGGCTACCGCGCCGGCTCCCGGCCGGACGCGACCGCCCGCTCCGGCGCCCGGGTCTTCGCCCGGCTGCGCGAGTCCCTGGCGGAGAGCTTCCCCGCCCTGGCCGACGCGCGCGTGAGCCACCAGTGGAGCGGCGCGTACGGGATGCACCGCGACGGCGAGCCCGCCGTGGTGTACGACCGCGACAGCGGCCTCGGCCACGCCGGCGGCTACGGCGGCGAGGGCATCGCACTGAGCAACCTCGCCGGCCGCACGCTGGCTGCCCTGGTGGCCGGGGTGAACCGGCCCGAGACGCGGCTGTTCTGGACCGGGCACCGGCCACGCCGCTGGGAGCCGGAACCGTTGCGGGCCGTCGGCGTCCGCACGGTCAGCGCGCTGGCCACCGCCGCGGACCGGTACGAGGACCGGCTCCGGCGTACGGCGCCCCTGGCGGCAGCCGTCATGCGAACCGTCCTGTGATCGTCTTCTGCGAGAGGAACCCCGTGGTCAACGACTCCGTACCCCCGCTCAACGGCGGTACCCACATCAACCTGACGGTCCGGGACCTCGACCGCAGCACCGAGTGGTACTGCCGGGCGCTGGGCTTCACCGTCGTCCGCGACGCCCGACCGGCCGAGTCGGGGTTCACGTTCCGGACGCTGCTGCACTCCCGCGCCCTGACCTCCATCGTCCTCGGACAGGCCGAACGGCCGGTCGAGGAGCCGTTCGACGAGCACCGGGTGGGGCTGCACCACCTGGCGTTCCACGTTCCCGAGCGGGAAGACCTGCACACCTGGGTGGCGCACTTGGACTCCGTGGGCGTCAGCCACGGCGGGGTGCAGGAGCTGTTCCTGGAGGCCGGGCACGGCGTGTGGCTGCGCGATCCGGACAACATCTGGCTGGAGCTGTACTGGCTCAACGCCGACTACTTCATGCGGCAGATGCGCAAGCACCACCGGGCCCGGCGGGCCGAGCGCGTCGGCGGGCAGCCGTGACGCTCCCCGACGCCGTTGCACGGCCCCGGATCGCCGCGGTCGACCTGGCCTGCGCCGACGATCCCTATCCGGAGTACGAGCGGCTGCGTGCGCAGGGCCCGGTCGTGCGGGGCGAGTTCGGACAGTGGCTGGTGGTCGACCACGCCGCGGTCAGCGCCCTGCTGCGTGACGGCCGGCTGGCCAGCCACTTCCCCCGGGAGTTCATCCGGCTGACCCTGGGCGACGGGCCCGCGGCCGAGTTTCCCTCCCGCATCGTCCTCACCCAGGACCCGCCGGAGCACACCCGCGCCCGCCGGTTTCTCGGGCAGGCATTCGGCCTGCCCCGGGTGCGGGCGATGACCCCGGCGGTGACCGCGCTCGTCGCGGACCTGCTCGCCCCGGCCCGCGACGCCGGCCGCCTCGACCTCGTCGCGGAGCTGGCCGTGCCGCTGCCGGTCACGGTGATCTGCCGGCTGATCGGCATCCCTGACGCCGACCGGGCGGAGGTGCTGCCCCGGGTGATCGACCTGGCCCGGGTGTTCGACGCGGCGAACCTCCAGCCCGACGAACGCGGCGGCGTCGACGCCGCCGTCGCCTGGCTGCGCGAGTACGTCACCGACCTGCTGCGGGACGCCCCTGCCGGCGACGCCACCCTGGCCGGCATGCTCGCGGCGGCTCCGGCCGAGGAACGCGGGGACGTCGCCGGGATCGTCGACAACCTGCTGTTCCTGTTCCACGCCGGGTTCGAGACGACCATGGGGCTGGTCTCCAACGGATGCATGGCGCTGCTGGAGCATCCCGACCAACTGGACCGGCTGCGCCGGGACCCCACGCTGGTCCGGTCGGCCGTCGACGAGTTCCTCCGGTTCGACTCGCCGATCCAGAACGCGATCCGGGTGGCCCGGGAGGCCGTCGAGATCGGCGGGCACAAGATCAGGGCGGGCCGGTCGGTGATGCTGCTGCTCGGCGCGGCCAACCGCGACCCTTCGGTCTTCGACCGGCCGGCCGAGCTGGACCTGTCCCGGGCCCCGAACCCGCACCTGGGCTTCGGCGGCGGCCTGCACCACTGCCTGGGCACCGCGCTGGCCCGGCTGATGGGCGAGCTGACGTTCACCGCGCTCGCGACGCGGTTCCGCGACATCGCCGCCGACGGCGACGCCCGCCGCCGCCACCACGGGAGCCTGCGCTCCTTCGAGCGCCTTCCGCTGGCCGTCCGCCCCGCGTGACGCCGCCACCCGCCCACCCCGCGACAGCCGTTCCTGCCCGCGACAGCCGTTAAGGAGAAACCCGTATGGCGCAGTTGTCCACAGAGATGTACTGGCACTCCACGCAACCGACCGACGTCGGCCCGCCACTGGACGGGGATGCCTCCTGCGACGTGTGCATCGTCGGCGGGGGCTACACCGGCCTGTGGGCGGCCCACTTCCTCAAGCAGGCCGACCCGGGCATCTCGGTGCGGGTGGTGGAGGCGGATTTCGCCGGTAGCGGCGCGTCCGGGATGAACGCCGGGTTCGTGCAGATGACCGCCGGCAAGGTGCTGCGCCGGATGCTCTGGTACTACGGGGCGGAGAAGGCAGGTGGGGTCTACCGGGCGGTCGCCCGATCGATCCTGGAGATCGGCCGGTTCTGCCGGCAGAACGGCATCGACGCCCAGTACGAGAACAGCGGCATCCTCCAGGTCGCCACGGACACCAAGCAGCTCGCGCGACTGGAGCTGCAGATCAAGCGGGCTCAGCGGGCCGGGGTGACATCGTTCCGCCTGCTCGACCGGGCGCAGGCGCAGGAGCGGATCGGCTCGCCGACCGTCGTCGGGGCGCTGAAGGTCAGCGGCGCGCTGCTCAACCCGTACCGGCTGGTGCGCGGGCTCGCCCGGGTGGTGCAGGAACAGGGTGTGGTGCTGCACGAGCAGACCCCGGCGCGGACGATCCGGAAGGTCGACGGAAAGTGGCAGATCAGCACCCCGCACGGCACGATCACCGCGGACGAGGTGGTCGTGGCGACAGAGGCCATGCAGGGTGCGTTCCCCGAGCTGTACCCGCGCCAGATGCCGGTGTGGAACTACCTGCTGGTCACCGAGCCGCTGACGGAGGAGCAGTTGGGCCGGGTGGCCTGGCCGGGGCGCGAGGGGGTGGCGAACTCGCTGTCGTTCTCCACGGCGGCGCGACTGACGGCCGACAACCGGGTGCTCTGGGCGGGCGGCCTGTGGTACATGTTCGGCAAACGGGACACCGATCCCCGCCACCGCCGCAACGACGAGGCGTTCGACAAGCTGGGCGAGTCGTTCCGCGAGTTCTTCCCACAGTGGCAAGACGTCCAGTTCAGCCACGGCAACGGCGGGCTCATCAGCTGGAGCCACAGTTTCATCCCGCAGTTCGGCCGAACCGACTCGGGCATGGTCTACGGCCACGGGTACACCGGCAGCGGGATCGCTGCGAGCCACACCGGCGGCAAGATCCTGCGCGACCTCGTGCTGGGCCGCAGGACCGAGTTCACCGAGCTGGCGTTCGTGACGGTCAACCAGCCCAAGTTCCTGCCCGCCCCGTTCGGCGACAAGGGCGGCGAGTTCTTCATCTGGCGGCAACGGGTCGGCGACCAGCTGCCGCTGCTGCTGCCGTACCGGGCGGCGCTGGCACCCAACCGGTTCTTTGCCCGCCGTACGACGGGCCCCGGCCGGACCGTCGCGGAACGCGGCAGCGACTGACCCGCGACCGACGACTGGGGCCCGCCCGGCGGCGGCGCCCGCGTGCGGTGGGGACGCACCCGGGCGCCATCGCGAGCCGTCCGGGGCCGGCGCCGGTCAGCCGGCGGCCGGCGTGGTCACGGCGCGGTGCAGGGTACGGCTCTCCCCCACCGCCAGGTCCCACAGGTCCTCGGCGGCCCGCCCGCTGGCCTGCCACGCCTGCCTGGCCTGCTCCAGCGGCGCCAGCGGCGCCTCGGCGGAGAGCGCGAAAGTCCCCCAGTGCATGGTGGCCATCCGTCGGGCGCCCAGGTCGCCACAGGCGCGCACGGCCTCGGGTGGGCTCATGTGCAGCGGCTTCATGAACCAGCGGGGCAGGTAGGCGCCGACCGGCATCAGGGCGAGGTCGACCGGGCCGTGGCGCCGCCCGATCTCGGCGAAGTACGGCCCGTAGGCGGAGTCCCCGGCGAAGAAGACGCGCCGGGGTCCGACCTCGGCGGTGGGGCCGGCACCGGCGCCGGCGGCCGGGTCTACCGGGCCGGCGTCGGCCCGGGCGGCGGGGCTGGCGTCGGCCGCCAGCATCCAGCCGCCCCACAGGCTCTGGCAGCCGTCGAAGAGCGTCCGGCGGCTCCAGTGGTGCACCGGGACGAACTGGAACTCCACCGCGCCGAGGCGGGCGCTCTCCCACCAGTCCAGCTCCACCACGGCGGTGAACCCCAGCCGGCGGAACCACCAGCCGAGGCCGCCGGGCACGAGCATCAGCACGCGGCGCGGCAGCCGGCGGATGGTGGGCGCGTCGAGATGGTCGAAGTGGTTGTGACTGATGACGACGGCGTCCACCGGGGGCAGGGCCTCCCAGCGCAGGCCGGGCGGGGTGAACCGGGGCCGCACCCCGGGGATGCGACGCGACCACACCGGGTCGGTGAGCACCACGAGCCCGCCGATCTGGAGCACGAATGAGGCATGGCCGACCCAGGTCGCCACCACCTCGCCCGCGTCGGCGGGCGGCAGTCGGTCGGCGGCGGGATGGACGGGAATCCGGTCGACCTGGCTGAGGTCGGGCCGCATCCCTCCCTCGGTGATCAGCTTGCGGACCGCCCGGGAGTCAGGCACCGGATGGGTCAGCCGGTCGGCGAAGCTGGTCGGCCAGCTGCGCCCACCACGCTTCTTGGCAAGCATCCTGTCAAAGACGCGATAAACACTCCGCGGATACCTCATGCCCTACCCCGATGTTTTCGTCGGAAAGATTGAGTCTGGCGGCCTGTTACGCACATAGCTACGTCCGATCGACCGTATGCCGAGCGTGGTATTTGCGCTAGCGTGTCGTGCATGTCGGCGACCACAGACACCGACAGGCCACGTATGTCCTGTCTGGACGAATTACCTCGAGAGTTGTTCATCGGAGGCAAGTGGTCGCCCGCGAACGACGGCCGTCTGCTGACGTCCGTATGTCCGTCCACGGGAGAGACACTTGCGACGGTCGCCCACGCCCATGCCACGGACGTGGCCCGGGCCGTCGCCGCGGCGCGCGCCGCCGGCCAGCCCGGATCCCGGTGGCACCGGATGTCCCCCGCCGCCCGGGCCCGGCTGCTGCACCGGGTCGGCGACCTGATCCTCGCGCACGCCGACCGGCTGGCTCTGCTGGACTGCCTCGACAACGGCAAGCCGCTGCGGGTGGCCCGGGCGGGCGACGTCCCCGCCGCCGCCGCGGTGTTCCACTACATGGCCGGCTGGCCCGGCCGGCTGAACGGCGAGAACGCTTCGCTCTACACCGCCAGCCCGGAGCGACATGTCGCCCTGACCGTGCCCGAGCCGGTGGGTGTGGTGGCGGCCATCATCCCGTGGAATTTCCCGCTCTACATGGCCGCGGCGAAGGTGGCGCCCGCCCTGGCAGCGGGCTGCACCGTGGTGCTGAAGCCAGCCGAGCAGACGCCGCTGTCCGCGCTGCTGCTCGGACAGCTGGTGCGCGAGGCCGGCGTGCCGGCGGGCGTGCTGAACGTCGTCACCGGCGACGGTGACACCGGCGCGGCGCTCGCCGCGCACCCGGGCGTCGACAAGGTCACGTTCACCGGGTCGACGGAGGTCGGGCGCAGCATCGTCCAGGCCGCGGCCGCCGACTTCCGCCGGGTGACCCTGGAGCTGGGCGGCAAGTCACCGAGCATCGTGTTCGCCGACGTCGACCTGGCTCGGGCGATGGACGGCGCGGCCCATGCGATCTTCTACAACCAGGGCGAGACCTGCGTGGCGGGGTCCCGGCTGTACGTGCAGCGGCCGGTCTTCGACGAGGTCGTCGCGGGGATCCGGGAGCGGGCCGCGGCGATCAGGCTCGGCGACGGCCTGGACCAGGACACGGACATGGGGCCGTTGATATCCGCGGAGCACCGGGCGAGGGTGCTGTCCTACCTGCGCTCGGCCCGCGACGGCGGCGCGCGGGTCACCGGCGGCCAGGCGCCGGACTCGCCGGGCTTCTTCTGCACCCCGGCCGTTGTGACCGGGGCCGACCCGCAGGCGCCGGTGGCCCGCGAGGAGGTCTTCGGCCCGGTGCTGGTGGCGGAGGCCTTCGACACTGTGGAGGAGGCAGTGGCGCTGGCCAACGGCAGCCCGTACGGGCTCGCCGCCGGCGTCTTCACCCGCGACCTGGGGCTGGCGCACCAGGTCGGCCGCCGGCTGCGGGCCGGCACCGTGTGGGTCAACAGTTGGCACGTTCTCGATCCGGCGCTGCCCTTCGGCGGAATGCGGGAATCGGGCTGGGGACGTGAAATGGGCAGGGCGGGCGTTGACGCCTTTCTAGAGACAAAGACACTGATCAATGACCTGGGCACCCGCCCATGGGGGGCGGTACCTGCTCCGAGGTGAGCACCGGCCGCGTTCGGCGGCCGGGCACGTCATGGGGAGGCATCGTGACAAACGAACAGCAGATGGTCGACATCTGGGAGAACATCTTCGGCCGCCAGGTGCGGCCGGATACCGACTTCTTCGACGACCTCGAAGGCGACTCGATGGCTGCGGCGGCCATCGTGCACTGGGTGAACATCGTCTTCGGCGTACAACTGCCGATGATCGAGGTTTTCGACCGGCCCACCCCGGCGGAACTGACCGAGGCGGTGCACCAGCTGCGGGCCGCCGCCGCGCGATAGCCCCGCTCCTCGCCTCCCTGCGCCATCTTGCCCGGTCGCCGGGCATCGCCGGTCGACCACATTCCACGGGACCGTCCGGAGCACATCTCCGGTCAGACTATTTGTACCACCTTGGCCACAATCGACCATCCTGGGGGGAACATAATGGACATCACGGGACCGGAGCACCGCACATCGTCAGCCGTCGTCCCACCGGCCCCGCCGTCGGCAGCGTCCCGCGCGGACGCACCGGGCACCCGCTCGGCGCCCATGAGCGACCTGCAGTACGCGTACCTGCTCGGCGAGCTGGGCGACTTCCAGCTCGGCGGCCCCGCCCTGTTCTACGAGGAGTACGCCTGCCAGGAGCTGGATGTCCGCGCGTTCAGCGCGGCCCTGCACCAGCTCATGCGCCGGCACGAGATGCTCCGGGCGTCCTTCGACGAGACAGGCCTGCTGCACGTCCAGGACGAGCTTCCCGTACCGCTGGTCTACCGATCGCTACGGGGCCAGCCGGAGCATGTGTGGCGACGGATCCTCACCCGTAATCGGGAGCGCTGTTACGACGAGGGGCCACCGCGCGACGGGCACGCCCCGTTCGAGGTCTTCGTCTTCGCCCTGGACACCCACGTTGTGGTGCAGGTGTGCGCGCGGCTGCTGGCCATCGACGGGTTCTCGGGTGAGATTTTCGCCCAGGAGCTGCGGGCGCTGCTGAACGGCGAGTCGCTGCCTCCGCTGCGGTACACCTTCCGGGAGTACCGCAGCGAGTTCGAGGGGCGCAAGGACAGCGACGAGCACGAGCGGGCCCGCCGCTACTGGCTCAACCGGCTGGACAGCCTGCCCGCGGCGCCGGAGCTGCCCCGCCGCCGGATGACCGGCGACCCCAGCCCCCGCCTCGTGCGCCGGGTCTTCAAGCTCACCCCCGAACAGTGGACCAGCCTGGCCGCGCGCATCAGAAAGAGTCGACTCACGGGCACCATGGTGCTCGGCGCGGCGTTCTGCGAGGTCTTGCGGCACTGGTCGAAAAACCCCGACTTCACCATCAACATCATGTACGGCGACCGGCTGCCGTTTCACCCGGACGCTGACAAGATCATCGGCAACTTCAGCAGCACCCTGCTGATGGAGTGCCGCCAGGGCGGCGCGGGCGACACCTTCCTCGACCGGGCCCGCGCCTGGCGCCGGCAACTGCTCCAGGACATGGAACACTCCTCCTTCAGCGGGGTCTCCGTCATCCGGCAGCTCAACCAGCGCCAGGGCAACGCCCGCAACGCGCTGATGCCGGTGGTGTTCACCAGCATGCTCGGGGTCGGGGAGGCCGACACCGGGGTCTTCCTGGAACACCTCGGCTGGCAGCGGCTGGAGGGCAAGGTCCGCACGCCGCAGGTCGCGTTGGACCACCAGGTGTTCGTGGCCGGCAACGCTCTGGTCACCACCTGGGACAGCGCGGACGACATCTACCCGGCGGGCATGATCGACGACATGTTCGCCGCGTACCGGTCTCTGCTGATCCGGTTGGCCACCGAGGACGAGGCGTGGGGGACGGAATCGTTCGATCTCACCCCGGCGGCCCAGCTCAAGATCCGCGAGCAGGTCAACGACACCGCGGCGCCGGCCCGGGTGGTCACCATGCACGAGCTCTTCGAGGAGCAGGCCGAGCGGCAGCCGGACCGGCTCGCGGTGATCGCCGGCGGCCGGGAGATCACCTACGCGCAGCTGCGCGACCAGGCCAGCGCCGTCGCGGCGGAACTCGTCGCCGCCGGGGTACGGCCCGGCGAGGTCGTCGGCGTGCAGGCGCTGCGCGGGGCACACCAGATCATCGCGTTGATCGG
The DNA here is from genome assembly GCF_042870725.1 of Micromonospora sp. NPDC006431. Classification (NCBI taxonomy): domain Bacteria; kingdom Bacillati; phylum Actinomycetota; class Actinomycetes; order Micromonosporales; family Micromonosporaceae; genus Micromonospora; species Micromonospora sp. NPDC006431. The sequence goes on along the minus strand of NZ_JBIAHQ010000014.1, from coordinate 62,979 downwards.
GGTTCTGATGGCCGGGGCCGCGTACGTGCCGGTCTCGCCGCGGTGGCCGCGCCGCCGTCGGGAGCAGGTGGCCGAGATCTGCGGACTACGGGTGCTGCTGGCCGACCGCAGCGTCCAGGGCGAGGAGCCGTACCCGGGCGCGCGGACCGTCGACATCGCCACCGCCATCGCCTGCCAGGACGGCGCGGCGCGGCCGGCGGTGGACGTCGACCCGGAGTCGCTGGCGTACGTGATCTTCACTTCCGGCACCTCCGGCACGCCGAAGGGGGTGATGATCTCGCACGGCAGCGTCGTCAACACGCTGGTCGACATCAACGAGCGGTTCGGCCTCGGCCCCCGCGACCGGGTGCTCGCCGTCTCCGACTACACATTCGACCTGTCGGTGTGGGACGTGTTCGGGATGCTGGCCGCGGGCGGGGCGGTGGTCGTGCCGACACCCGGGCAGGAGCGGGAGGTCACCCACCTCTACGAGCTGTGCCTGGCCGCCGGGGTCACGGTGTGGAACAGCGTTCCGGCCTACCTGGCGATGTTCGTGGAGTTCGTACGCACGAGCGGCCGGCACCCGCTCACCGAGCTGCGGCTGGCCATGGTCAGCGGCGACTGGGTGCCGATCAACCTCGGCGCGGAGCTGGCGGAGATCGCGCCGCACGCCGCGTGCGTGAGCCTCGGGGGCGCGACGGAGGCGTCGATCTGGTCCAACTACCACCCGGTGCCGGTGCGGGTGCCCCCGCACTGGATTTCGATCCCGTACGGCCATCCGCTGCGCAACCAGCGCTTCCAGGTGCTCGACGCCCGTCTGATGGACCGCCCCGACTGGGTGCCGGGCGAGCTGTTCATCGGCGGGCGTGGCCTCGCCCTGGGCTACCTCGGCGACGGGGACCTGACCGCCGCGTCGTTCCTCGTGCACCCGCGGCGGCAGGAACGGATCTACCGCACGGGCGACTGGGCCCGCTACTGGCCTGACGGCACGCTGGAGTTCCTGGGCCGGGAGGACCCACAGGTCAAGGTCAACGGCTTCCGGGTGGAACTCGGCGAGATCGAGGCGGCGCTGCTGGCTCACCCGGCGGTCGCTGACGCCGCCGTGGTCACCCGCACCGACGGACGGGCCGTGTCGCTGGTCGCCTTCGTGGCCTCGCAGACCCCGGCCGAGCAGCTGGTCGCGCAGCTGAAGACCCACCTCGGGGCCCGGTTGCCGGACTACATGGTGCCGCGCAGCATCGATGTGCGGCTTCGGCTGCCGCTGACCGCCAACGGCAAGGTCGACCGGCGGCAGCTGGCCGAGCGGGCCGCCGCCGTGGGGGCCGCCCGGCAGGTCGGCGACGACGCGCCCCGCACCGCCACCGAGCGGGCCCTGGCCGCGCTGTGGCAGGAGCTGTTGGACGTGCCGGAGGTCGGCCGCGCCGTCGACTTCTTCGCCTACGGCGGCAGTTCGCTGCTCGCGGCGCGCCTGATGAACCGCATCGAGCAGCAGTTGGGGCGGCGGCTGCCGCTGGCCACGCTGTACACCTCGGGCACCGTCGGGGAGCTCGCCGCCCTGCTCGACGCCGCAGGCGGCACCGGGCCGGCGCGCAGCCTGGTCACGCTGGCCGACAACGGGCACCGCCCGCTGGTCCTGGTGCACCCGGTCGGCGGCGACCTGCTGTGTTACCGCCCGCTGGTGGCCGAGCTGGCCGAGCGGCACCGGGTTCTCGGCCTGTCCGCGCCGTCCCCGGCGCAGCCGGGCGTGACCATCGAGGAGTTGGCCACCCGTTACCTGGCGGAACTCGCGCCGGTCATCGCGAACGAGCCACCGGAGCGGACGGTCCGGCTGGCCGGCTGGTCGCTGGGCGGCGTGGTGGCGTACGAGATGGCCCGGCGGCTGCGGTGGCAAGGCCGGAAGTGTGCGGTGGTGCTCATCGACCCCTGGGTCGGCTGCGGCACCGGCCGCCCGGTCGACGACGCCACCCTCGTGCAGGCGTTCCTGCACAACCTCGCCGGCGCGCCGGTGGCGGTGCCGAGCGACCCGTGCGCCACGGACACTGTCCAGGAGACGCTACGCCGGACGTGGGCGGCGCCGCCGCCGCAGCTCAAGGAGCTGAAGTCGGTGACGTACGCCGAACTGCACGCGATGTACCGGGTTTTCGAGGCCAACACCCGGGCGCTGCTGCGGTACTCGTTCGTCGCCGAGCCGGGTCTGGAGCTGGACGTGGTGGAGGCGTCGCGGGGCCTGACCGGGCCGGCGGCGGGCTACCTGTCGCCGCTGCGGCACGCCGCCGCGGCGCTGCAGGCCCGCTTCCACGTGCTGGAGGGCGACCACTTCACGGTGGTGAACCGCGATCAGGCGCAGGCCGTGGCCCAGCTGGTCGACCGGATGCCGTAGGCCGGACGCGCGCAGGCCCGCGACGCCGGTCGTGCGCGTCGCGAGCCCTGTGCACCGGGGCGGCGCCCGGCGACGCCGCCCCGGGGTGTCAGGCGACGCCGCCGGATGCGACGAACGCGGTGTGCAGGGCGTCGCGGATGCCCGGGCGGGAGCCGAAGACCAGCAGGAAGGTCGCCTCCCGCACCAGGCGCTGGGCGTGCTGATCGAGCAGAACGGCGCGGCTGCCGGCGGCCACGGCGAGGTTCGCGCTGGCCCGCAGCGCCAACTCCGAGGCGGCAGCCCGGGCCGCGGGCATGGCGTCCGGGTCGGCGGCGTCGAGGCGGTCCCGGACGGCGTCGAGCTGCTGGCGCAGCCGCGGCTCATCGGCCAGCTCGATCGCCCGGTCAGCCACCCCGAGCGCGAGGGAACCGTTGAACCGCAGCGTCGCCGGGTCGCGCTGCCGCCACGCCTCGAGCGGCATCTGGTTGGCGACGCGGTCGGCGGGCACGAAGTGGTTGTCGAAAGTGACCGTCACCGTGCTGCTGGCGTTCACCGCCGACATCCGCAACGGCTCGACGGCCAGCGTGCCACTCGTCGCGGCGTCGACCAGGGCGAACACCAGCGTGTCGTCGGGCAGCCGGGCGGCCACGTAGATCGTGTCGATCAGGCCCCAGCCGCTCACCCACGGCGCGGCGCCGGAGAACAGGAACCCGCCGTCGGCCGGCGTCGCCGCCAGCGCTGACGGACCGGGCCGCACCGCGGCGCCGATCGCCAGTCCCGCCCGGCGCCGCCCCGTGGCCAGCGGCTCCAGCCAGGCCGCACGCAGTTGGGCGTTGCCGGTGTTGGCCGCCGCCATCACCGCGTTGTGGTGCTGGGCCCAGACGAATGTGGTGGTGACGCAGCCGCTGGCGAGCGTCTCGATGACGCGGCACACCGCTGGGAAGCTCGGCAGGTCGAGGCGGTTGAACTCCGGGGGCGCGGCCAGTCCGTAAAAGCCCTGCTCGGCGAGCAGGTCCAGGTGGGAGATCGGGACGCGGTCGGCGCCGTCGACCGCAAGCGCGGCGGGGAAGAACGCCTCGTCGGCGATCTCGCGCGCCTGCCGCAGGCTCGTGGACTCCTCGATGGAGACAGTCACAGCAGTGCCCTCCGTTCACGGGGCCCTGGTGGGCCGGTGGTGCGGGCCCACGGGCCCGGCGGCGCGTCGGCCGCCGCGGTGGCTGACCCGCCAGCCACCGGAACTCGCCTTCACTAGCATCCTCGTGCGTCTGCGGAAGACGAGCCAATACCCGTTATGATGCTAGGACATCTCCCCTGACAGATCACGCACCGGAGGGCGCCGTGGCAGGAGAACCTTCGTTCATCGAGTTCGCAGTTCCGGTCCCCGAACGCACCCGGGAATTCTACGAGGCGCTGTTCGGCTGGAAGTTCACGATGCTCACCCACGGGTCGTACATCGAGATGCCGGGCGCGGCCCCGGGCCTGGAGGCCGGCTCCCACCCGGACACCGACCCCCCGCACATCATCGTCTACTTCGGGGTGGACGACCTGGCCAAGGCCGTCGAGCGGGTCAAGGAGCTGGGCGGCGAGGTGGGCCCGCTGCGGCCGCCGAGCCCGCAGTACGGCGCGTTCGCCGAGTGCCGCGACAACCAGGGCGTGGCCTTCGGCCTGCGGGAGCTGCCCAAAACCGGGTGACCGGCCGTCCGGATGCGACGGGGGTGGTCGGCGGCGCGCCGGCCGCCCCGCCGGCCCCGATGCACCGCCGTGCGGCACGCATCGGCGCCTCAGGAAGGCGTGCCCGGCAGGCGGCCCGGGTCCGTCACCACCGCCGCGGCCAACTCCACGTAGTCCTTGACGAGCTGCCGCGCCCAGTCCGGAGTGAACCGGTCGCGGTCGCACATGACGACGGCGGTGAGCGCGTCGCCCTGGGGTACGACGACGAACTCCAGCGCGAACCGGCTGCGCTCCAGCTGCGCCTCGAGGTCGTCCAGCTCGTCGCCGCTCATGTCGGCCCTCGGCACGAACGACCCGAGCAGCTGGAACATGACGTCGTCGGTGCGGCCCTCCCCCGTGACCGTCCCGGGCGGCAGCAGCTGCGCCGGCAGTTCCTGGTGGCGCAGGCCCTCCATCACCACGTTGCGCACCTGCCGCAGCAGGTCGGTGAACGGCTCGGCGGCGACCACCCGGCCCCGCAGCAGCACCATGGACACGAAGAAGCCGACCGTGTCGCGGACCTCCGGCCGGCTTCGGTTGGCGAACAGCGACGCCACCGTCAGGTCCGACTGGCCGGTGGCCCGGTGCAGCACCAGGTAGAACAGGGAGAGCATCACCGGGAAGAGGGTGGTGCGTTGCTTGCGGGCGAGCTGGTGCAGCCCTTGCGCCACGTGCGGGTCGACGGTCAACTCCACCGACACCCAGGCCGGCTCGCCGGGGCCCCGCGGGACCTCGGCGCGCTCCGGCAGGCGCACCAGCCGCGCCCCGTCGAGCTGCCCGCGCCAGTGGTCGAACAGCGCCCCCGAATCCGGCCCGGAGATCAGCTCCCGCTGCCATGCCGCCCACTTGGCGTACTGCCATCCGACCTCCGGCAGCTCCTCGCCGTGGTAGAGCGCACGGACGTCGCGCGACAGCAGCGCGTTGGACCAGTCGTCGCTGACGTAGTGGTGCATGGTCAGCACGAAGATGTGGTGCTCGGGGCCGACGGTGATCAGCGTGGGCCGGGTGGGCCACACGCCGATGTCCACGGCGGTGGTCAGCTCGGCGGCGATGTACTCGCGGGCGGCCCGCCGGGGATCAGCGTGCCCGGACACGTCCACGCGAAGCAGCTCGACCGGGCGCGGCGGATTGATCACCTGGACGAGCTGGCGCCGCCGAGCGACGAACGTCGTCCGCAGCGACTCGTGCCGCTCGTGCAGCCGGTCCACGACGCGGCGCAGGGCGGCGATGTCGCAGTCCCCGCGCAGGTGCCACACCACCTGCTCGTTAAGTGCGTTCTGCTGCCCTCGATAGTGGTCCATCAGCCACAGGAGGCGTTGACCCACCGAAGCCGGTTCCTCTCGCATGCCGGCGACGCTACCGCAGCAAGCGCGTGGTTACGAGTGTCCGGTAGATACTTCAACAGTCTCCGCAAACACTCCTTGACACGAGTTTCGGGGAGCCCGAATAATCGGCGGCGGACGCGGGCGGTGCACGCCGTACCGGTCCGCCGGGAGGCCCCTATGACAGCCGTTCGCGCGCCACGGGTCAGCTTCGACGTCTCGGACCCGCGGCTGCTGGCCGACCCGTTCCCGACGTACGAGCGGCTGCGCCGCACCGGTGCCGTGCTGAGCAACGGGCCGGGGCAGTGGGTGGTCCCCGGCTACCGCGAGGTGGCCGCCCTGCTCAGGGACCAGCGGCTGACCAAGACCCTGCCGGAGCAGTACTACCGCTTCACCGTCGGGGACCCGGACCTGAGCGGCTTCTTGTCCGGGCAGAACCTCGGCCAACGCAACCGGCTCGCCAGCCGGGTCCTGGTCAGCTCGTTCAGCCCCGGCCTGGTCCGGCGGCTCGGCGAACGCATGACCTCCCTCGTGGACGACCTGCTCGAACCCGTTCTGGCGACCGGCCGGATGGACCTGGTCGCCGACCTCGCGCTGCCCTTCCCACTGATGGTCATCTGCGATCTGCTCGGGGTGCCGGCGGCCGACCGGGCCCTGCTGTGGCCGCACGCGGCGCAGCTGGTCAGGGCCTTCAGCGACGTGGCGTTCCGCAGCGACCGCGACGTCGGCGAGGCGGTTCGCTCGCTGCGCTGGCTGCGCGCGTACCTCGGCGACCTCGTCGAGGACGGCCCCGGCGGCGACAACCTGCTGACCCGGATGGCCATGACCGAGTCGGACGGGCAGCGGCTGCGCCGCGAGGAGATCGTCGACAACGCCATCACGGTCTTCTACGCCGGCTTCGAGACGTCGATGGGCATGATCTCCAACGGCATGGTCGCCCTGCTGGAGCACCGCGACCAGCTTGCCCGGCTACGGGCGGGTGCCGCCAGCACCGCCACCGCGGTCGAGGAGATGCTGCGCTACGAGGCGCCGATCCAAGTGACCATGCGCAGCCCGGTGGAGCCGGTGGAGGTCGCCGGCCGGACGGTCCGCCCCGGCCGGGTCCTCTACCTCCTGGTCGGGTCGGCCAACCGGGACCCGGAGCAGTTCGGCGAGCCGGACCGCTTCGATGTCGGCCGCCGGCCCAACCAGCACCTCAGCTTCGGGGCCGGCGTCTACCACTGCCTGGGCGCCGCGCTGGCCCGCGCCGAGGGCGTCGCCGTGTTCGACCGGCTGCTGCGCCGCACCAGCGCCATCGAGTTCGACGGCGAGCCGGCACGCCGGCCCCGCTTCAACTTCCGCACGTACGACCACGTGCCGCTCGCGGTGCGCGCGGCGTGACGGTGACCAGCCCGCGGCGCCCGAACCCGGCCGCCAGGAAGCGAGGACGGCGTTGAACCTGCACGACGACCCGGCCGAGGCCGCGTTCCGCGCCGGGCTGCGCGAGTGGCTACGGTCCCGCCTGCCGGACGACGACCCGTCCCGTACCTGGAGCACCGCGCAGCTGCGCGAGTGGAGCCACGACCTGTCCGAGGCCGGCTACGCCGGCATCACCTGGCCGAAAGAATATGGCGGCCAGGGCCTGACCGCCGCCCACCAGGCCATCTTCGCCGAGGAGACCGCCCGCGCCGGCGCGCCGGACCACATCAACATCATCGGAATGAACATGGTCGGCCCGACGCTCATCGCGCACGGCACCGACGAGCAGAAGGCGCGCTACCTGCCCGGCATCCTGTCCGGTCGTACCCTGTTCTGCCAGGGGTTCTCGGAGCCGGAGGCCGGCTCGGACCTGGCCGCGGTGCGCACCACCGCCCGGCGGGCGGAGCCGGACGGCTACCTGCTCGACGGCGAGAAGGTCTGGTCCTCCTACGCCCACCTGGCCGACCACTGCCTGCTGCTGGCCCGCACCGGCCCCGCCGAGCCGAAGCACCAAGGGCTGACGTGCTTCCTGCTGGACATGCGGGCGCCGGGGGTGAAGGTGTCGCCCCTGCGGCAGCTCAACGGCGACACCGACTTCAACCAGATCATCCTGACCGATGCCCCGGTCGGTGACGCCGACGTCGTGGGCGAGGTCGGCAGGGGCTGGTCGGTGGCGCTGTCCACGCTGGCCCACGAGAGGGGAACGTTCGGCGTCACCCTCACCGCCCGGTTGGTCGCGCAGTTCGACCGGTTGCTGCGGCTGGTGCGAGAGGTCGGCGCCGACGGCGACCCGGCCGTCCGCCGCGAGCTGGCCACGCTGCACGCACGGTTGCAGGGGCTGCGGTACACGGGCTACCGGTCGCTGGCCGCGCTGCGCCGCTCCGGCGAGCCCGGCGCGGAGGCGTCCATCCTCAAGCTCGAATGGTCGCTGCTGCACCAGCGGGTCTGCGCGCTCGCGCTGCGCGTACAGGGCCCGGCGGCGCTGCTCGACAGCGGTGACGCCGCCTGGCACGGGTACTGGCAGCGGCAGCGGCTCCGCAGCCGGGCGAACACGATCGAGGGCGGCACCTCCGAGATCCTGCGCGGGATCGTCGCCGAACGCGTGCTGGACCTGCCCAGATCCCGCCAGTGACCACCGGCCGGCGACGACACGGAGAAGACCATGGATTTTGCCCTCACCGATGAGCAGCGGGAGATCCGCCGGGCCGCCCGCGACCACCTGGCGCGACGCTACCCGGCGACGCGGGTGTGCGCGCTGGCGGAGGGCCCCGGCGGGAGCGAGGCGGGTGCCTGGCCCGAGCTGATCCGGCAGGGCTGGCTGGACGACGACCTGGGCATGGTCGAGCTGGCGCTGCTGGCCGAGGAGAGCGGGCGGTGCCTGCACCCGACGCCGTGGTGGACGACGGTCGCTCTGGCCGCGCCGTACGCGCGGGCCGCCGGGGAGCCCCTGACCGTGCCGGCGACGTTCGCCGACGGCGCCCCGGACGGCGCCGCGCCCGCCGGCGCCGGGACCGTGCGGGCCACCCGCTCGCGTCGGGGCTGGTCCCTGACCGGGCAGGTGCCGGCGGTGCCGCAGGCGGGCGCGGTGCGCTGCGTCGTGGTACGGGCCCGCACCGAGGAGGGGCCGGCCGTGTTCGCCTGCGACACCGGGTCCCCCGGGCTGGTCGTGGAGGAGCTGTCGACGCTGGACACGCTGCGCCGGATGGCCCGGCTCCGGTGGGACGGCACGCCGGCGCGGCTGCTCACCGAGCCGGCCCGCACGCCGGAGGTGGCGCGGCTGGCCCGGCTGCGTGGCGGCGCGCTGCTGGCCGCCGAGGCGGTCGGGGTCGCGGCGGGCGCGCTGGACATGGCCGTCACCCACGCCCGCCAGCGGGAGCAGTTCGGGCGGCCGATCGGCAGCTTCCAGGCCGTGGCGCACCAGCTGACCGACGCGTACGTCGGCACCGAGCTGGCCCGGTCGCTGGCGTACCGGGCCGCTTGGCTGGTGCAGCACGATCCCGAGGGGTCACTGGCGTGTGCGCAGGCGGTGGACGAGGCGGTGCTGGTGGCGCGCGACGCGGCGGTGCGCACCTGCGAGACCGCCGTGCAGACCACGGGCGGGATGGGGGTGACGTGGGAGTACCCGCTGCACCGGTGGCTGCGCCGGGCGCTGTGGCTGGACGCCTTCCCGGGGTCCGGCGACGATCCGCACGGTCGGGTGGCCGAGCGGCTGCTGCGGCGCGGCGAGGCGGGCGGGATCACCCCGACCACGCTGGACGAGCGTTAGCGTGAAGCCGTCCGTCGACAACCGAGGAGGTCGGAGTGGTCAGCCCCGAAACCGTCAGCAGCATCGCCCTGTCGCTTCCCGGAGCGCACCAGTCTGCGCACTTCGACGTGACCGACTTCCGCGTCGGCAACAAGATCTTCTGCACCCTTCCCAAGCCCGGGGTGATGGGGATGCGCATCGACGTCGCCGAGCAGGCGGCGCTCATCAGCGAGGACCCGGCGACCTTCTCGGCGCCGGACAACAGGTACGGGCAGAACGGCTGGACGTTCGTCCAACTGGCGACGGTCGACCCGGCGCAGCTGCGAGAACTGATCACCGATGCGTGGCGCCGGCTGGCGTCCAAGAAGTTGCAGGCCGAGTTGGACGAGGCTGGCGCTTCCTGACGCCCCGCCACGCGACTCCGGTGGCCCGGGGCCGCCGGAGCATCACGCGAAGGGACGGAGACACCCTTGGGCACCAGGCGCACCATTGACGCCGAGTCGATCTTCAAGCTCCTCGAACTCGGTGACTACCTCCTGCCGTACACCATCCGGGCAGTCTGCCTGCTCGGCGTGGCCGACCACCTGGTGGACGGGCCGGTGCCGATGTCCCGGCTGGCCCGGGCGACCGGGACCCACGAGCCCACCCTCCGCAAGACGCTGGAGTACCTGGCGACCCGGGAGCTGTTCGAGCTGGTGGAGCCGGATGGCGTGGCGCTGACCCCGCTGTCGGACCTGCTGCGCGAGGGGCACCCGTACTCGGCGCGTGACATCTTCCTGTCCCCCGTGGCGTGTACCCGGGCGATGGAGGGGCTCGCCGAGTCGATCCGCACCGGCGGCCCCGCGTTCGACGTGGTGCACGGCCGGTCCATGTGGGAGCACCTGAGCGCCCAACCCGAGGACGGGGAAGCGTTCGACAAGGTGATGAGCGGGGTCACCGGGATGGAGCTGCTGGCGGTGCTGCGGGCCTGCGACTGGCGGCGCTTCGCCAGCATCGTGGACGTGGGCGGCGGCAACGGCGGTTTCCTGGCCAGCCTGCTGCGCCGGGTCCGGGGCGCCCGGGGCGTGCTGTTCGACCTGCCAGGCGTCGTGGCCAACGCCCCCGAGGTCCTGGCCGCCGCAGGGGTCGCCGACCGGGTGGAGGTGGTGCCGGGCAGCTTCCTGGAGGGGCCGATTCCGCCCGGCGGCGACGCGTACGTGCTCAAGCGCATCCTCTACAGCTGGACCGACGACGAGGTGGTGGGCATTCTCGGCCGGGTCCGGGCCGCGATGACGCCGCACAGCCGGCTGTTCGTCATGGAGGCCGGACGGCAGGACGCCGAGGTGCCGACCCTGGCGCGTCGCATGGACCTGCTCATGCACACCCTCACCGCGGGCGGCGCGCGGACCCTCGAGCAGCAGGGCGAGCTGCTGGGCCGGGCCGGGCTACGGCTGGTCCGCAACGTCTCCACCCCCATGTTCCCGATCATCGAGGCGGCGCCCGCGTGACCGGCCCGCTCGGCTGGCTGGACCGGCCCGACGAGCGTCGCGGCATCCGGTTCGCCGAGCCCGACGGGTCGTGGCGGCTGTGGTCGTACGCCGAGCTGGCGGACCTCGTGCGCCGGTACGCGGGGGTGTTGCGCGACGCCGGGGTGGGCGCGGGCGACGTGGTGTCGATCGTGGAGACCACCGGCCCCCGGTTCGTGGGGCTGCTGTTCGGCACCATGCTGGCTGGCGCCGCCGCCTCGCCGGTGGCGCCACCGCCGCCCTTTGGGGACCGGGCGCGCTGGGCCGAGCACCTGCGCGGCGTGCTGGGGGCCAGCACGCCGCGACTGGTCGTGCACGACCCCGCGCTGTCCCTGGTGGCCGACGTGTGCGCCGGGGCGGGCGTGCCCGCGCACGACGGCGAGGGGTTGCTCGCCGCCGCCGACGGCCGCTGGGCGCCGGCGCCCGGGCCGGCCGGGCTGGCGCTGGTGCAGTTCACCTCGGGCAGCAGCGGCCGGGTGCGCGGGGTGCGCGTGCCCCATCCGGCGCTGGCGGCCACCGTCGCCGGCATCCAGCGGTGGCTGCGGATGACGCCCGACGACCCGACCGCCTCCTGGCTGCCGGTGCACCACGACATGGGCCTGGTGGGCTGCCTGCTGGCGCCCGTGGCCACGGGGTCGGACCTGTGGCTGATGTCGCCGGGCGACTTCGTCCGCCGGCCGCTGCGCTACCTGGAGTGCTTCGGCCGGCGGGGCGCCCGGCTGACCGCGATGCCGGCCTTCGGACTGGACCACATCGTCCGGCGGGTGCCCCGCGAGGCGCTGGCCGGGATGGACTTCTCGGCGTGGCGGGCGGTGATCGTCGGCGCGGAGCGGATCCCGCCGGCGCTGCTGGCGGAGTTCGCCCGCTTCGCCGCTCCGCACGGGCTGCGCCGCGAGGCGCTGCTGCCCGCGTATGGGCTGGCCGAGGCGACGTTGTCGGTGACTGGCGTGCCGCTGGACACCGGCTGGCGCACCGCCACCGTCGACCGGGGCGAGGTCGTGGGCTGCGGACGCCCGCTCGCCGGCGCCCGGGTGACGGTGGTGGACGACGACGGCCGAGCCGTTCCCGACGGCGTGGTCGGCGAGATCGTGGTGCGCGGCCCGTCCGTGGCGGCAGGCTACCTGCCGGCGGTCGCGGACCGCACCGTCAGCGGCACCCGGCTGCTCGATGGCGAGGTGCGCACCGGCGATGCGGGTTTCCTCGCCAGCGGGGACCTGTTCGTGCTGGGCCGCCTCGGCGACGGCGTCAAGGTGCGCGGCCGGATGCTGCTCGCCGAGGACGTCGAGGCGGCGGCGGTTTCGGCCTGCGGGGCGCCGGCCGGGCGGATCACGGCCCTGCTCGGGCAGGTCGGCGACGCGCCTCGGGTGGTCCTGCTGCTGGCCCGGCCCGAGCCGGGCTGGCTGCCGGCGGCGTGCGACGCGGCCACGGCCGCCGCGGACGGGCTGCCGGTGGAGCCGGTGGTCGTGCCGGTGGGCGCGGTGGCGCGCACGAGCAGCGGCAAGCCGCGCCGCCGGCTCATGTGGCAGGACTACCTCGCCGGCCGGCTCGACCTCGGCGCGCCGGCGACGGACCACCGACCGGCGGGGGTGCCGGCGGCGACGTGACCTGCGGTCAGCGGGGCTGGCCGGCGGGCAGCCCGAGCGCCTCGCTGACGTGGTCGAGCACCTCGGCCTGCCGGTCGATCAGGTAGAAGTGGTGCCCGGGGAGCACCCGGAGCTGGAATTCCCCGGTGGTGCAGCGCCGCCAGTCGGCGACCTCGGGCACGTGCGCCTCCGGGTCGTCGTCGCCGGTGATCGCGGTGACCGGCACCGACAGCGGCGCGCCGAGGGTGGGCCGGTATGTCTCGACGAGGCGGTAGTCGGCCCGCAGCGTGGGCAGCAGTGCGTTGCGCAACTCCGGGTGCGCCAGCGCCTCGTCGGTGGTGCCGCCGAGGCGGCGCAGCTCGTCCCACAGTTCCTGGTCGCTGCCGAGGTGCTTGACGCCCGGCCGGTGGTGCTGCGGGGCCGGGCGGCCGGAGACGACCAGCCGGCGCGGCGAAACGCCGAGGCCGTGTTCGAGCCGGTGCGCCACCTCGTACGCGACGGCGGCGCCCATGCTGTGGCCGAACAGGGCGAAGTCGGTGTGCAGCAGCGGTTGCAGCGCGGCGACGATCCCGTCGACCATGGTGGCCATGTCCCGCACGCACGGCTCGTGGATACGGTCCAGCCGGCCGGGATACTGCACCGCGACGACCTCGACCTCGGGGGACAGCCGCACGGCCCACTGCCGATAGAAGGTCGCGTTGCCGCTGGCGTACGGGAAGCAGACCAGGCGCCGGGTCGCGGCCGGACGCGGCCGGTAGCGGCGCAGCCAGGACACGGCCGCCACGGTCGCCCTCACGGCCGCGCCGCCTCGTCACCAGCGGCGGCGATGGCCTTGAGGTCGTCGTCGGTCAGCGGCCGGGGCGGGGTGGACGACAGCAGCTCCGGCGGCCCGAGCCGCAGCGTCAGGTCCTGCCACAGCTTGCACAGCGACAGGTGGTACTGGCCGCGGCGCAGCGGGTCCTGCCGTTCCCGGACGGCCTGGTACAGCTCGGTGAGGGCGTGCGCGATGCCGGCCGGCCACAGGCTGCGGAAGATGTGCCGGTACGACGGCACGGTGCCCGGTCCGAGCACGACGGCGCTGGGCGCCTGCGCGTCGTCCGGCATGGTGGCGTAGTGGGGGTCGGCGTTCGGGTCGGCGACCTCGCGGGGGAAGTCGGGGCGGGCGGACCAGACGACCGGCCCGTGGGTGTTGACCAGGGTCAGGTTGCCGGCCTCCGTGCCGATGCTGATCCGGTGCATCAGGTGGGCGTAGTTGTCCGGGTCGGCGGGGTCCATCTGGTTCTGAATACGCAGGGTGGCGGGTACCCCGGCCAGCACCCCGTCGAGGCTGCGGAACGGGATGTCCAGGGTGGTCGCGGCGCGCACCGGGGGGGCCGACTCGGGCAGGTCGCCGAAGGCGAACGGCCGCACCCCGCCGAGGGCCTGCCCGAGGATGTCCAGCAGGGAGTAGGCGAGCTGGAATCCGGCCGCCGCATCGACGTGGAGCGGGCGCTGCCGCCGCGTCAGCTCCTGCGCCGCCGCCACGAACCGGCGTACGGGGGCGACATGGGTATAGAACGGGTTCAGGTGGTAGACGACGCCGTGCCGGCGGGCGGCCCGCAGGTTCTCCGCCAGCTCGTCGTGGTGCAGGGGGTGTTCCTGCAGCACGTGGATGCCGCGGGCCATGAGCGCGCGGGCCAGTTCCGAACCCCGGCCGCCGAGCAGGCCGCCCCGGATCACCACGCACGCCATGTCGATGTCGTCGGGCAACTGCTCCGGGTCGGTGTACAGCGGCGCGTCGTAGCGGCGGGCGCAGGCGCGGGAGCGTTCGCTGCCGGCGCCGAGCACTCCGGCCAACTCGAAGGGCAGGTCGGGGTTGCGGAACGCCTCCAGGTAGACCTGGCCGAATCGGGCGCCGCAGACGACGACCCGGGGACGCTGCGTCAAAGTGCCTCCTCCACGTGGCCGCCGGCGTGGGCGGCTTCGCCGTCGAACACCGTCAGGCCGCTCACCGCGGCCGAGCCGGCAAGCAGGTCTACCGCGAGCTGCGGGTCGAGCGCCTCCCCCGCGTGGTGCAGGCCGGCGGCCAGGGCCCCCTCGGTGAGCGCCGCCACGGCGACGGCCGCGAACGCGCCAGTGAGCGAGCTGGCGCTGTCGCCGCGCAGCACGAGGGTGTGAGCGGCACCGGCGACGGTGGTCAGCTCCACGACGATCAGCTGGTAGGTTGCGCGCCCGAAGGCGTCCAGCTCGGCGGCGCGGCGCAGTGCCTCGGGGGCGTTCCCGCCGGCCGGGGGCTGCCGCAGCACCTGCGCGACGTGCGGTCCGGCGAAGACGGAGTGCCAGGTGGCGTCGGCGATGCCCAGGACCCGGGCCACCCGTTCCAGCTCGGTGCTCAGATACGGCACGGCCGTGGCCGGCTCCGGGAAGAACGGCAGCTCGACGTCGGTGCGGGTGGGCAGCGGGTGCCGCGCTCGCACGCCCCCGGCCAGCGCCGCCCCCGCCTGGCCGAACCCCTCTCCCACGCGCAGGTAGTCGGCCGCAGCGGTGGCGGTGAACCGGTCGCGACCGCCGAGGTAGCCGAGCAGCGCGCGCGGCGGGTCCAGCAGGGTGGCGGCGAGATAGCGGGGTAGCAGTGCGCTCAGGCCGGGCATCATGCCGGCGGAGATCACGGCGGTCCGCCCCGGCGCCCGCGCCAACAGGGCCCGCGCCTGCTCCCACAGAACGTCGTCGCCAGCGGCGTCGACGTAGTCCGCGCCGGCGGCAAGCGCCGCCCGCGCCACCCGGTCCTCGACGAGGTACGCCGGGCCGGCGCAGTTGAGCACGACGTCGCAGCCCGCGCAGTAGCGGTGCAGCGCGTCGGTGTCGGCGATGTCGAGGACCTCGGCGGTGGGCGGGGAACCGCCGGTGGCGGCGAGCCCGTGGCACAGCGCGTCGAGGGGGGCGCGGCGGCGGCCGGCGAGGCGCAGCGCGTACCGGCCCCGACGGTGCAGCTCGGCCACGGCGGCGGCGCCGACCGCGCCGGCCGCGCCGACGACGCCCACCACGGGGGCCGGCCCGGTCACCGGGAGCCCTCGCCGACCGCGCCCACCACGGGGGCCGGCCCGGTCACCGGGAGCCCTCGCCGACCGCGCCCGGTGTTGTGGAACCGCCGGGCCCCCGGGGCGGCCCTTGGGGGCCGCGGGGCACCGGGCAGCTCATCGTGCCGGGTCCAACGCGGCGGCCAGGACGGCGGGCTCCGCCGACCAGCGCAGCCGCTCCGCCGGCAGATCCGTGTCGACCACGTCGACGCTGCCGAGGCACAGGTCCTCCCAGAACTCGATCTCCGCGTCCCGCGCCGGCTGCACCAGGGTGATGTCCCCGGCGTAGATGGCTGGCTCGTGGCGCGCGAGGGCGTCGCGCACCGGGGTGGCGGGGTCGTCCGCGGTGCCGGGGTCGGGCCGGTGGCCGGCGACCAGGCGCAGCCCCTCGACGAGCACCCCTCGTTCGGTCAGGTTGCGTGCCACCTCGACGGCGAGGACCGCCATCGGTCCGTGGGCGAGCAATTCCACCTGGGCCAGGTCGGCGTCGACGACCGCCTGGGCGTACGCGGCGGCGACGTTGTCCACCGAGGGCAGCAGCTCCAGCCCCGCACCGGTGAACACCCAGGCGGGGGCGGCGGGGCGCAGCGCCGCGGCGAGCGGCGCGACCCCGTCGAGCGACCCCGACTCGTCGGGCAGGAAGATCCGGGGTACGCCGGTGCCCTCGGCGTGCACGGCGACGAGCAGCTCGGCCGGCCGCTCCTGGCCCGTCTCGTGCGGCTGCTCCCCGGCCTCCGCGGCGGTGGTCAACCACTGCGCGAGCCGGGCGACGGTGGCCAGTTCGAGCAGGTTGCGCAGCACCTCGTCGAAGAACAGCGTGCGGGCCGGCGGCAGTTCCTCGATGATGCGCCCGGCCAGCTGGGCGGCGACCAGCGAGTCCCCGCCCAGCTCGAACAGGTTGCCGTCGCGCCCGACCGGCGTGCCCAGGGCCTCGCTCCACAACGCGACGAGGTTCCGTTCGAGCTCGGTCTCGGGTGCCGCGCCGGGCAGTCCGGCCCGCGTCCCGCCGTGCCGGCGGCCCAGCCCTCCCGCGAGGGACCGGCGGTCGATCTTGCCGTTGTCGGTGACCGGTAGCTCGTCGAGGATTTCCACGGTGCCGGGCACCATGTACTCGGGCAGCCGGGCGCGCAGGTGATCGGTGAGGGCCCGGGGGTGCGCGGGTGCGCGGTCGGCCTTGAACCGGGCGGCGAGCACGCACATGCCCATCCGCCCGACGAAGGTGCCTTCCGCCGGCAGGCAGACGCTGGTGTCGGCGCCCGCCCGGTCGAGGATGTCCCGCCACCGGTCGCGGGCGAGGAAAACCGTCCCGGTCCCGGCGCGGTCGTCGGTGAAGTCTCCGGTGGCGTCGTCGAGCCGGACCAGCAGCTCCAACGACGTCATGATCTGGTAGTGGTCCCGGGTCATCTCCAGGGCCACCAGCCATCCGCCGGGGGCGAGCAGCCCGCGCAGCCGTTCCAGGACCCGGTCGACGTCGGCGGTGGCGTGCAGCACGTCCCCGGCGACGACCAGGTCGAAGGAGTTGGGCGTGAGGCCCTGCTCAGTGGGGTCGGCGTCCAGGTCGTACAGGCCGAACCGGACGCCGGGCACGTCGGCGAAGCGGGCCTGCGACTGCCCCGCGAAGTAGGGCGACAGGTCGGTGCACAGATAGTCGATGTCCTGCCCGGCGAGCGCGTCGAGCACCGCGGCGGTGGTGCCGCCGCCACCCGCGCCGACCTCCAGCACGCGCAGCGGCCCGGGGTGCCGGCGGCGGGCGCCGAGGTCCGCCACGACGGCACCGGCAGCCCGGTTGGCCCAGCGGTTGAACACCGCCTCCTCGTAGAGTTGCTGGGAGACGTCCAGCCGGCCCTCGGGGAAGAGCAGCCGGAGCGGGTCCTCGTCGCCGCGTAGCAGGGCTGGCAGGTGGCGGATGCTGGCCCGGAAGTAGTCCAGCAGGCGCTCCTCGCTCGGCAGCGCCGCCGCCTCCACCGCGGCCCATGCAGCGTCGAGCGCGTCGGGTCTGACGGCGCCGGCCAGCCGGTAGCGGTCGCCGTCGATGGCCAGCAGTCCCTCGGCGACCAGGGCGGCGAGCCAGCGGCGCAGCAGCCGGTGGTGCCGGGGCGCGGCGTCGGTGGCGGCCACGATCTCGGCGGCGGTGTGGCGGTCGTCGGGCGAGGCGAACATTCCGGCGCGGCGGAAGGTGTCCAGCATGGCGGGCAGGGCCACCTGGTCGAGCCGGTGGGCGTACTCCAGGTAGCGGTCCGGGTCGACGCCGGCGAGCGCGGCGTCGCCGGCCCGGGCCGCGACTGCCGCCAGGTCGGCCACGTCGCCGGCCGGCGGCATCGCGGCGGCGGGCTGCGCGAAGGCGACGAGCGTGCGCTCCAGCGGCTGGTCGCCCGCGACCAGCACCGCCGCCGCGGCGACGTCCGGATGGCTCTGCAGGGCCGTCTCGATCTCGGCCAGTTCGATCCGGTGGCCGCGGATCTTGACCTGCTGGTCCTCCCGGCCAAGGAACTCGATGTCGCCGTCGGGCAGGTACCGGCCCAGGTCGCCCGTGTGGTACAGGCGTTCGCCGGTGACGGGGTGCACGATGAACCGCTCCGCCGTGCGCTCGGGGTCGTGCAGGTACCCGCGCGCGAGGCCGACGCCGCCGATGTACAGCTCTCCGGTCACCCAGTCGGGGCAGGGCCGCAGCAGCGGGTCTAGTACGTGGAAGGTCTGGTTGGCCAGCGGCCGACCGTACGGGATGCTGGCCCAGTCCGCGCCGACCGCCCCGACGGGGTAGTGGATCGACCAGATGGACGCCTCGGTCGCCCCGCCGAGGCTCACCACGCGGAGGCCGGGCACCTGGGCGCGGATCTGCTCGGGCAGGGCCACCGGGATCCAGTCGCCGGAGAGCATCGCCAGCCGCAGGGTGGGCAGCGCGGTGCCGGCCACCCCGAGGTAACCGGAGAGCATCTGGAGCTGGGCGGGAACGGAGTTCCACACGGTCACCCCGTGGGTGGCCACCAGGTCGGCCCAGTGCGACGGGTCCGCACGCCGCTCGGCGTCGGGGACGACCAAGGCCCCACCGACGGACAACGGGCCGAAGATGTCGTAGACCGACAGGTCGAAGCCGAGCTGGGACAGGCCGAGCACCCGGTCTCGCTCGCCGACGGCGAACCGGGCGTTGATGTCGAGAACGGTGTTCAGCGCCGCCTCATGGGTGATCATGACCCCCTTCGGCGTCCCGGTGGAGCCCGAGGTGTGGATGACGTACGCCAGGTCCTCGGGCCGCGCCCCGCCCGGTTCGCGGGGCGGGTCGGCCGGCGGCACCTCCTCCAGCGCCACGACGACGACCCCGGGCGGCCAGGGCCCGGCGGCCAGCTCGCCGGAGGTCAGCACGTACCGCACGCCCGCACCGGTGAGGATCGTCTCGCGCCGGGCCGCGGGTTGCACGGTGTCCACCGGCACGTACACCGCGCTGGCGAGCAGCGCGCCGAGGACGGCCACGACCTGCCCAGAGCCGCGTTCCAGGGTCACCCCGACGAGGTCGCCGGGTACGCAGCCCGACTCGACGAGCCGGGCGGCGACGCCGGTGGCGCGGGCGGCCAGGTCGGCGTAGCTGAGCGTGGTCGTGCCGTGGATGACCGCCGGGGCGTCCGGGGTCCGTCGGGCCTGGGCGAAAACCGCGTCGTGCAGGCGGGCGCGGGTCAGCGGGGTGGCGGTGGCGTTGACCTCCTCGCGGCGGCGCCGCTGCCGCTGCGGCAGCAGGCTCGACGGAACCCGCTGCCACGCCTGGTCATCGGTGGCGAGCTGGCGCAGCAGCTGCTCGAACGCGGCGAACATGTCCTCGGCGACTCCGTCGGGCAGCACGCCATCGCGCACGTCCCAGTTGGTCGACAGCCCGCCGTCGCGCTCGGAGTTCTGGCAGTCGATGACGACCTGCGGGGTCTGGCTGATGCCGTAGCCGAGCCGCCCGTGCGACGCCGCTGCCGGGGCGCCGGCTTCGCCCAGGCCGATCGCGCTGGTGAAGACGACGGGGAACAGCGCCGCGTCGGCACCGCGTCGGCGGGTGATCTCCCGCATCACCTCGATGCCGGAGAACGCCCGGTGGTCCATGTCCTGCCAGAGCTGGGCCTGTACGGCCCGGGCCCAGCTGTCGAAGGTGTCCGCCCCGCTCTGGCCGACCGCGAGCAGTTCCACCCCGGTGAAGTCGCCGACGACGGCGGGCACCTGGGGGTGCAGGGGCAGCCGGTTGAGCAGCGTGACGTTCAGGGTGAACGTGGGGCGGCGGCTCCACGCGGCGATGACGTGCGCGTACGCGGCGAGCACCGCGCAGGACGCGCTCACGTCGTGCTGGCCGGCGTGCTTGCGCAGCCCCTCCCACAGCTCGGGTTCCAGCGTGGCGGCCAGCCGGCGGAACCGGCCGTCGGTCTGCCGGGCGCGGCTGGTCAGCGGCAGCTCCGGGCCGGGCGGCAGGTCGTCCACGCGGCGCAGCCAGTAGTCGCGGTCGGCCTCTCGGTGGCTCGCCGTCCAGTTCCGCTCGGCCTGCAGGTAGTCCCGGAAGCCGATCTCCAGTGCGGGCAGCTGCTCGTTGCCGTGGTAGAGGTGGTGCAGCTCGTCGAGGATGATCTGGATGCTGACGAAGTCGGCGATGAGGAAGTCCACCGAGACGTGCAGCACGGCCTCGTCGTCGCCGCGGGTCACGCGTGCCTCGAACAGTGGCCACGCGTCGGGCCGGAACACCCGGTGGTCCATCTCGGCCCGCACCTCGGCCACCCCGCGGTCGAACTCGTCGCGTTCGCGCCCGCGCAGGTCGTGTACGGCGACGTGGTAGTCGTCGACGTGCGGCAGCACCCGTTGAGAACCGTCGATGTCGATCACCGCTCGGAGCATGTCGTGCCGGGCGATGAGCGCCCGCCAGGCGCGGGTCATCCGCTCCGGGTCCAGGTCCGGGTAGTGCAGCTCGCCGTAGCCGTGGCAGGCGACGCCGCCGTAGGCGAAGGTGGATCCGCGGCCCAGCAGGTACGCCGACTGCACCTCCGTCACCGGGAACGGGTCGTGGCGGTGCTCCGGATCCGGCACGACCCGCGGCAGCCGGCCGTTGGCCAGGTGGGCGAGAATCTCGTCGCGGCGGGACCGCAGTTGCGCGCGCCGCTCGTCGGTCATGAAGCCGGCGGGCGCGCGGAACTTCAGCGTGCCGTCCTCGGCCCACAGCCGCAGTCCGGCCCGTTCGAGGTCGGTGACCAGCCGCTCGACGGGGATGCGGGGGTCGTTGCTCATATGACACCTTCCTCGACGTCGTCGTTGGCCGACGCACGGAGCTGCTCGTCGACGGCGGCCGCGAGCTGGGCGAGCGCGGGCACGGCGAACAGTTGTCGCAAGGTCATGTCCACGCCGAGCCGCTGGCGCAGCGCCTCGAGCAGGCGGGTGGCCAGCAGGCTGTCTCCGCCCAGGGCGAAGAAGCTGTGCCGGCGGTCGACGACCGGCTGGTCGAGCAGCTGCGACCAGAGCCCGGCGAGGAGTTCCTCGGTGGGCCCCTTGGGCGGCTCGGCCGTGTCGTCGAGCGGGTCGGCGCGCAGCAGCGTCGCGAGCCGCTGGCGGTCGACCTTGCCGTTGGCGGTCAGCGGCAGCCGCTCCAGCGTCACGACGTATTCGGGCACCATGTACGCGGGCAGTCGCTCGGCCAGCCAGCCGGCCAGGTCCGGCTCCGTACCTTCGGTGGCGGGTACGACGGCGAGGCCGATGTGCTGTGCCGGCGCCTGGCCGACGACCAGCGCCACCGCCCGCCCGACGAGCGGGTGGGCCTCCGCGTTGGCCTCGATCTCGCCCAGCTCGATGCGGTGCCCGCGCACCTTGACCTGGAAGTCGACCCGGCCGAGGAACTCCAGCGTCCCGTCCGGCCAGTACCGGCCGAGGTCGCCGGTGCGGTACCAGCGCCGGCCCTCGTCGTCGACGCCGAACTGCCGGGCGGTCAGCTCGGGGGCGTTGCGGTAGCCCAGCGCCACCCCGGCGCCGCCGATGCGCAGCTCCCCAGGCACCCAGTCCGGGCAGTCCCGGCCGCGCGAGTCGGTCACTCGGTAGCGCTGGTTGCGCAGCGGACGGCCGTACGGGATGGAGCGCCAGTGCTCCGGCACCGCCGCGACCTCGCACGCGTTGGACCAGATCGCGGCCTCGGTGGCGCCGCCGAGGGCGACGAACCGGGCGTGCGGGGCGAGGCGTGCCAGCCGGCCCGGCAGGTCGAGGCCCACCCAGTCACCGGAGACCAGGGCCAGCCGCAGGCCGGCCGGCGGGTGCTCGCCGGCCGCCACGAGCAGCATGTCCAACAGCGCGGGCACCGAGTTCCAGACGGTCACCCCCCACCGGTGGGCCAGCCACGCCCAGCGGCGGGCCTCCCGGCGGTCCTCCTCGGCCAGCACGACCAGCGCCCCACCGGCGGCCAGCAGCCCGAACACGTCGTAGACGGACAGGTCGAAGTCCAGCGCGGAGACCGCCAGCACGCGGTCCTCCGGGCCGACCCCGTACCGGGAGTTGACGTCGGTCACCGTGTTGACGGCCGCCCGGTGGGTGATCTCCACCCCCTTGGGCTCCCCGGTGGAGCCGGAGGTGAAGATCGTGTAGGCCAGTGCGTTCGCGGCGACCGTCACCGGCCCGCGCAGCGGGGGCCCGTCCACGTCGGGGGCCACTGTGGGCAGGTGGTGCGCGCCGGGGCGGCCCACCACGGCGGTCACCTGCGCCTTGGCGTAGATCCGATCGCGGCGGGCGGCGGGCTGGTCGACACTGACGGGCACGTACGACGCGCCGGCGGCCAGCACGCCGAGCACCGCAGCGACCTGTTCCGGCCCGCGGGGCAGGGTGACGGCGACCGCGTCGCCCGGTTCCACCCCGGCGCGTAGCAGCGCCCCGGCGATCCGCAGCGCCCGTGCGGCCAGCTCGCCGTAGCTGATCGACGTCTCACCGTACGCGACCGCGAGCCGGTCGGGGTCGCGGGCGGCGTGGGCGAAGAACGGCTCGTGCAGGGTGTGCCCGGGCGCCGGGGCGTCGGTGGCGTTGACGGCGGCCCGGACGGCACGCTGCCCCGGCGGCAGCATGTCCGGCAGCGGCCGGTCCCACTCGCCCTCGGCGAGCCAGCACAGCAGCCGGTGGTAGGCGTCGAACATGGCGTCGAGCAGCCCGTCGGGGAACAGCTCGTCGACGCTGTCCCAGTTGAAGGTCAGCCCGCCGTCGCGTTCCATGACCTGGTTGTCCAGCCACACCTGTGGGGTCTGCGAGATGCCCCAGGTCAGCTCGCCGAACGGGAACCGCATGTTGACCAGGTCCGCGGCCACGCCGAGCGCGCTGGTGAACACGATCGGCATGCTGACCGTGCCGCTGTTGCGCCGGCGCGCCAACTCCCGCAGCACCCACAGGGCGGAGACGTCGTTGTGTTCCAGCCCGGCCCACAGGTCCTGCTGGAACCGGTGGGCGGTCTCCCGCCATGGCTCTCCCGCGCCCCCCCGGTAGCCGACCAGGACCAGCGAGGTGAAATCGCCGAGGATCGCGCCGATGTCCGGGTGCACGTCGTGGCGCTGGAACATGGTCAGGTTCAACGTCAGCTCGTCCTGCCCGCTGTACGCGCTGAGCACCTCGGCGTACGCGGTGGCGAGGACCGCGGCCGGGGTGAGCCGGTGGTCCCGGGCGCGGCGGGTGATCGCCGCCCACTGCTCGGGGGTGAGGCTGCGCTCGCGGCGGACAAACCGCGGGGCGACCAGGGTGTCGGGGTCGACGGCCAGCGGCAGCGCGGCGGCCGGGGCGATGTCGTCCAGGCGCCCGCGCCAGTACGCCCCCGCCCGGTCCACCGCCTCCGGCGGTGGCGCCGCGCCGAGCACGTAGTCGCGGAACGACACACCCAGCGGGCGCAGTTCGGCGCCGGGGTCGCGGTAGAGGGTGGACAGCTCGGCGAAGAAGATGACGATGCTCAGCGCGTCGAGCACGATGTAGTCGAAGCTGAACGCGACGCGGGTGCCGCCGGGGTGACGCACGGCCTGGATGTCGATCAGCGGCCACCGGGACGGGTCGGGGACGCGGTGGGACAGCCGCTCGCGCAGCGTCGTCAGGTGCTCCTGCCCCTCGTGCACGGTGATGGTGAACGGCGGCACCTCCGGCAGGATCCGCTGGTCGCCGTTGTCGTCGAAGACGGCGCGGAGCATCTCGTGCCGGGCGATGAGCGTGTCGACCGCCTCTCGCAGCCGGTCGAGGTCGACGTCCCGACCGTCGAACTCCCAGTACCAGTGGGAGCCGACCCCGCCGAGCGCGAAGTCGTCGGCGCGCCCCAGCCAGTACGCGCGCTGCACGTCCGTGGGCGGGAACGGCTCGTGCCGGTGGGCCGGGTTGGCGGTCAGCTCACGCCGCTCGGTGGGCGTGCCCGCGTCGCCGGCCGTACCCTCGGTGCGCAGCCGCGCCGCGAAGCCGGCCAGGTCGCGGGCGTGGAACAGGTGGTGCAGCTCGGCGCGGGCGATGCCGGCCTCGCGCAGCCGGGCCAGCAGCCGGGTGGCGACCAGACTGTCGCCGCCGAGGGCGAAGAAGTTGTCCTCCCGGCATACCTCGGGCACGCCGAGCAGCTCCGACCACAGGGCGGCCACGGCGGTCTCGACGCCGCCGCGGGGCGCGGTGCCGGTGGCCGCGGGTCGTGCGGCGAGCAGCTCGGGCAGCCGGGCGCGGTCGATCTTGCCGTTGGCCGACAGCGGGAACGCATCGAGGACCACCACGACGGCCGGCACCATGTACGGCGGAAGCTGTTCGGCGGCGCGCTGGCGGATCGACTGGGGGTCGGCCCCGATCCGGGTGACGGTGACGGCGGCGGCGAGGGTGTCCCGCTCGACGACCTGGGCGACCGCCCGGGAGACGTCCGGGTCGCGTTCCAGCGCGGCTTCGATCTCGCCCAGCTCGATCCGGTGTCCCCGAATCTTGACCTGGAAGTCGGTGCGCCCGAGGAAGTCCACTGTGCCGTCGGGCCAGTACCGGGCCAGGTCGCCCGTGCGGTACCAGCGCTGCCCGGCGTGCGCTACGAACCGGTCGGCGGTCCGCTGCGGGTCGCCCGCGTAGCCGGCGGCGACCGATCGCCCACCGATCCAGAGCTCGCCGGGAACCCAGTCCGGCCGGTCCCGGCCGTGCTCGTCGACGACCCGCATGAGCTGGTTGCGCAACGGCACGCCGTAGGGCACCGACCGCCAGTGCGGCGGCGGGTCGACGGGGGCGGGCTGCACGGTGGAGTGGATCGCCGTCTCGGTGGTGCCGCCGAGGCCGTACAGCCGGCTGGCCGGGGCCAGCCTGGCCAGCCGGCCGGCCAGGTCGAGGCCGACCCGGTCGCCGCCGAGCACGGCGAGCCGCAGCGGCAGCGGGCTCTCCCCGGTCGCGCCCGACGCCTCGGTCTCGGCCTGGGTCAGCAGCAGGTCGAGCACGGCCGGGACGGACTGCCAGACCGTCACCCGGTGCTCGTGGACCAGGCGCAGCCAGGCGGCCGGGTCGCGGCGGCTGTCCTCGGTGACGGTGACGACGGCGCCACCCGCGCCGAGCAGGGCGAACATGTCGAACACGGACAGGTCGAAGTCAAGGGCCGAGACCGCCAGGACGCGGTCGTCCGGGCCGATCGCGAACCGCCGCACGAGGTCGTCGAGGGTGTTCCTGGCCGCCCGGTGGGGCACCCGCACCCCCTTCGGCACGCCGGTGGAGCCGGAGGTGAACAGCAGGTAGGCGTCCTGCTCGGGGTCGACCGCCAGCGCGTCATCGCGCAACGGCACACCGGTGGCGGGGACGGTGAGCATCGTCGAGGAGTCGGCGGGCGACCCGGCCGCGGCCCCGGCGGTGGTGACGGTGAGCCGGACCCCGGCGGTGGCCCGGATCAGCTCGCGCCGGGCGTCGGGCTGGTCGACGCCGATCGGCACGTACACGCCGCCGGCGCGCAGCACGCCGAGCACCGCCACGATCTGGTCGGGGCCCTTCGGCAGGGTGACGGCGACGGCGTCGCCGGGGGCCAGGCCGCGGGCGGTCAGCTCGTCGGCCAGTGCCTGCGCCCGGCCCGCCAGTTCGCCGTACGTGAGCACGCCCGCCCGGTCCGGTCCGTGCAACACGGCCGGGCGGTCGGGCTCGCGGGCTGCCCGGGCGAAGACATCGCGGTGCAGCGGCCCGTCGTCGGTGGGGCCGGCGGTGTCGTTGGCCGCCGCCCGCGCGGCCAGGGTGCGGGCGGGCAGCGCGATCGGGGCGCGCCGGGACCAGTCCGTGGCCGGGTCGAGCAGCCAGTCGACGATCCCCAGATAGGCGGCGAACATGTCGTCGACGAACCCGTCGGGGAACAGCTCGTCCACGACGTCCCAGTTGAGATAGAGGCCGTCCTCGCGCTCCGTGATCTGGTAGTCGAGCCAGACCTGGGGTGTCTGGGACATGGTCCAGCCGGGCGGGCCGAAGCAGTCGCGGACGGCTGCGTCGAACAGCTCGCCGAGGTTCAGCGCGCTGGTGAAGACGACGGGCGCGCCGACTGGCTGGCCGGTCCGGGCGCGGGACAGGTCGCGCAGCACTTCGACTCCGCTGTACGCCGAGTGGGCGGCGTCGCTGCGCAGCCGATCCTGGTGCCGGCGGACGAGGTCGACGAAGCCGGCCGAGCCGGTCGTGTCGATCTCCAGCAGAATCAGGTTGGTGAAGTCGCCGACTACCGCGCCGACTTCGGGATGGACGGGGCGCCGGTCGTACATCGGCAGGTTCAGCACGAACCGGCCGCTGCTGCTCCAGGCGGCCAGCACCTCGGCGAAGGCGGTGAGGAACACCATCGACAGGGTGACTCCCGCCGCCGCCGAGCGCCGTCCCAGTTCCGCCTGCTGCTCCGGGGTCAGCCAGTGGTACCGGCGGACCACCCGGTGACCCTGCACGGTGGCCGGGTCGACGGCGGTCGGCAGTTGGGGCGGGCCGGGCAGCGTGGCCAACCGCTCGCGCCAGTACTCGCGGGCCCGGTCCCGAGCCGCGTCGGGCCGGGCGGCGATGGTGGCCAGGTACGCGGGATAGCTGAGGCCCACAGGGGCCACCTGCCGCTCCGGGTTCCGGTAGAAGGCCGCCAAGTCCGACAGGATGAGCCGGAAGCTGTGGGCGTCGGCGACCAGCATCTCGACGTGCACGTGCACCCGGGTGGCACCACCGGGCAGCAGGGACAGCTGGATGTCGAAGGTCTCCGCCTCCTCCACCCGCAGCCGGCGGTGGGACAACCGGTGGCGCAGCCGCGCCAGCTCCTCCTCGCACCGGCGCGGCGACAGCTCACGCAGGTCGTGCACCGTCAGGCCCGGCCACGGGCTCTCCGGCCGGATCTGCTGGGTGCCGTCGGCGTGGAACTCCGCCCGTAGCATGCCGTGCCGGTGCAGCACGGCGCGGACGGCGGCGTCGAGCCGGTCCGGTTCGACGCCGGCCCCGTCGAACTCGTTGTAGAAGTGGGCGCCCACGCCGCCCAGGGGCTGCCCGTCCGCCCGGCCGATCCAGTACGCGTGCTGCATCGTGGCCAGGCCGAACGGCGCGGACTCAGCCACGGCCACCGGCGGCAGCTGCGCCGGGCGGGCCTCGGCGTGACGCTTCGCGACCAGGTGCCACCACTGCGCGAGGGTGCGCCACTCGACGAGCTCGCTGAAGGTGACGGGGACGCCTCGGCTGTGCCAGCGGCTGGCCAGCCGCATGACCGCGATCGAGTCGAGGCCGAGCACCAGCAGATCGTCGTCGTCCCCGACGAGTGACGGCGGGCACTCGAGGGCCTCCGCGACGTCCTCGCGCATCCGGTCGAGGGTCAGGGTTGGATCGGTGTCGACGGCAACGTCCAATGTCGCGTCTCCTCAGTCAGCCTCTACCACGTCTCCGGTCGGCTGGCGCTAAGCTATCAGCGACTTACGACTTGGGTCTAGAGACAGTCGATGATACTCGGAAAGACTCGTCAGACAGGCAAGAGGAAAGGCGACGCGGCGGCGGACGGAGGAGCGGTGTGGGCGAGCGGCTCGGCAGCGGCGAGTGCCTGGTGTGGCGGTGCCCCGCCGGGCCGGTCCCCGAGCGGCTGCACGCCCTGCTTGACGACGCCGAACGCGCGCGGGCGCGGCGGCTGGGCCACGACGCGGCCCGTACCCGCTTCGTGGCGGGCCGCGTCGCGGCGCGGCTGCTGGCCGCCCGGCACGCCGACACGACGCCGCGCGAGGTCGTCTTCTCCTCGACGTGCCGGCACTGCGCCGGCCCGCACGGCCGGCTGGAGGTGCACACCGGTGCGGGCGTGCTGCACGTGTCGGTGTCGCACTCGGCCGAGCGGATCGTGGTGGCGATCGCCCGCGACACGGTCTGCGGCGTCGACATCGAGCGGGTGGCCCTGCGTGGTGGCCGGATCCCGGTCTCGGCACTCTCCCCCGCCGAGCGTCAGGTGCTGGCCGGCCTGCCGCAGCCGCGGCGACTCGCCGCGTTCATCCGGTACTGGTCCCGTAAGGAAGCCATCCTCAAGGCGACCGGGGACGGCCTCGTGCCGTCGCCGGCCGACCTGACCGTCAGCGCCCCGGATGCCCCCGCGCGCCTGCTGAGCTGGGCAGACCGGCCGCCGCCGCACATCAGCGTGCACCTGCGCGACCTGGCCGTCGGCGACGACTACCGCGGCGCGCTGGCCACGCTCGGCCGGCCACTGTCGGTTGTCGAGCATGATGTTGACCCTCGCGCAGAGGCGAGTCACCTATGATGAACCACACCGGACGGATTGACTCCATACGAGAAGAGGCTTCATGTCAGAACGTTCGTTCTCTCCGGTCATCCCCTTCCTGCGCTACCAGGACCCGACGGCTGCCGTTGACTGGCTCGTCAACGCGTTCGGCCTGGAGCGTTTCGACGTCACCGAGGTCGACGGCAAGGTGGTGCACGCCGAGCTGAGCTGGGGCAACGCCACGATCCAGCTCGGCGGCGGCGGCCCGAACGACTCGCTGGGCATGGTCAGCCCACGCGAGCTGCCCGCCACCAGCGGCGGCATCTACATCTGCGTCGGCGACGCGGCGGACGTCGACAAGCACTACGAGCGGTCGGTGCAGGCCGGCGCCAAGCTGGTCTACGAGCTGCATGACACCTCGTACGGCTCCCGCGACTACGGGGTGTACGACCTCGAGGGTCACGTCTGGAGCTTCGGCAGCTACCTGCCCCGCGAAGCGTCGGCATAGGGTTTTCGGCAAACACGCGTAAACACTTGCCCGGGCAGCGGGTCCGGGCCAAGACTGGCAGGCATGGATGCCTCCGGTCTGCCGCCCAGGTTCGACGCGCTCGACCCCGCTGTCCTGCACGATCCCTATCCGACCTATGCGCGGCTGCGCGAGGCCGGACCGCTGTGCCGGTTCGGCCCCGGCAGCTGGGGCGTCACCCGTCACGCCGACGTCGTGGCGTTGCAGCGTGACCCGCGCCTCGGCAGCGAGTTCCCCGAGGCCTACCACCACCTGTCGGTGGGCGAGGGACCGGCCAGCCACTTTTTCCAGCGCATCATGCTCTACCGCGACCCGCCTGACCACGTCCGGCTCCGGCGGCTGATGAGCGGCGCCTTCACCCCGGCCGTGGTGCGGCGGATGCGCGGCTACATCGAGCAGACCGTGGACCGCCTCCTGACCCCGGCGCTGGAGTCCGGCACCTGCGACGTGGTGCGCGACCTGGCGTACCCGCTGCCGGTGCTGGTGGTGTCCACGTTGATGGGCATCCCGCCCGAGGCCCACGACGACGTCCGGCAGCACGCCATGCGTCTCGGACGGGCGTTCAGCGCCATCGTTCCGGAGGCGGCCCGGGGCGCGGCGCACGAGTCCGTGGAGTGGCTGCGCAAGTACATCGGCGGCCTGCTCGACGAGCGCCGTGCGGCGCCCGGGGACGACCTGCTGTCGACGCTGTTGCGGACCGAGAACGACGGGGACCGGCTGACCCACGACGAGATCGTGGACAACACCGTCTTCTCGTTCTTCGCCGGCTTCGAGACGACCGTCCACCTCATCACCAACGGGTTCGCCGCGCTGCTGCGGGCGCCGGACCAGTTCGCCCTCCTGCGCGCCGACCCCGGCCTGGTGCCCGGCGCGGTGGAGGAGTTCCTCCGCTTCGAGGCGCCCATCCAGGGCACCGCCCGGCTGGTCCGGGAGCCGGTGCGGATCGGCTCGCGCACCGTGCGCGCCGGACGCGTGCTGGTGCTGATGCTGGGCTCGGCGAACCACGACGAGGCGGTCTTCCGCTTCCCCGACAGGCTGGACGTCACCCGCAGCCCGAACCCGCACGTCACCTTCGGCGGCGGCGGGCACTTGTGCCTGGGCGCGTTCCTGGCCCGCACGGAGGCGCAGGTCGTCTTCGACTGGGTGCTGCGTCGCACCCGCTCGGTCGAGCAGGCCGGCGACCTGGTCCGGGAGAGCGACACGCCGTTCCGCGCCTTCGCCCACGTGCCGCTGGCCGTCCGGCCCGCCTGACGCCGGTGGCGTCCCGCCGCGGCCCCCGGTCGGCCGGGCCGGGCGGGCGCGGCCGGGCCGCCCATCGGTGGGCGGTCGAGCCCGCGTACGGCCCTCGGGCCGCCCGGTGGGGGTCGGATCAGGCCGGCGTGGCGGCGAGGATGGTCAGCGTGGCGGTCGGCCGGACGGTGTCCAGCCGCAGCCCGGCACGGCCGAGCAGGGCCTCGGTTTCCTCGGCCGTGCGGTGGGTGCCGCCGGTGAGCACCAGCGTGTGCACGTCGTACAGCTTGGCTACGTCGTAGGTGTCCCCGGCGGGCAGGACGGCCTCCAGCAGCAGCAGCCGGCTGTCCGGCCGCATCGCCTCCCGGACCCGGCGGAGCACCGCCACCACCTGGTCGTCGCCGAACCCGGGCAGCACCGTCTTGAGCAAGTACGCGTCCGCGTCGGCGGGCAGCGGGTCGAAAAAGCTGCCGGGGACGATCTCGCACCGGTCCCGCACCCCCGCCTCGGTCAGGACCCGGTCGGCCGCCGCGACGACGTGCGGCAGGTCCAGCAGCGTGCCGCGCATCGCGGGGTACCGTCCGAGCAGGCCGGCGAGGAAGCCGCCGTCACCGCCGCCGACGTCGACCACGTGGGACAGCTCCCCCCACGGGTGGCAGGGCAGCACGGTACGCAGATGCAGCCGGGTGACGGCGTGCATCCAGTGGTCCACCCGCCGGCTTTCGTCCGGGTTCCCGGCCAGGTGGCTCCAGTAGTCCGTGCCGTGTGCCCGGTCGAAGGCGGCCTCGCCGGTGCGCAGGCTGTGCGGCAGCATCGCCCACGCCTGCACGTCGGAGGCGAGCAGCGTGTAGACGGCGCGCATCGACAGCGGATGGTCGCTGCGCAGCGGCTGGGCCAGGGGCGTCAGGGCGAACACCTCCGGCTCCGGCTCCGTGAAGATGCCCTTGGCCGCCAGCGCCCGCAGCGCCCGGCACAGCGACCTCTCGTGCGCACCGACGGCGGCGGCGAGCTCGGCCACGGGCCGGGGCCCGTCGATGAGCAGGTCGGCGATCCCCAGGTCACTGACCGCCCGCACGGTCATCGGCACGATGACATCGGCCAGCTCCGCCAGTCGCATCAGCGACGACAGGTCCATCGGCGGCCGCTGCCGGACGCCCGTTCGCTCAACCACCGCGCCTACCCTCCACGAATTGGATCAGATCCAGCCGGGCGAGGCCGTCCCGCACGCGAGGGGTCATCAGCCCGATCTGGTCCAGCGCCCGGCCTACCCGGGAGAAGATGGCCTGCCGGTAGGCGACCATCAGCTCGTTGCGGGCGGCGAAGTCGAGCCCCTCGGCCATCGGGATCTCCATGCGTTCCCAGATGTCACCGAGCAGGAATCGGCGGCGGATCAGGGCGGCGGCCTCCAGCACCAGTTCCTCCCGCTCGGCCCGCTCGCGTAAGGTCATCTCGTCGTACAGGCCGCGCAGCGACAGCACGCCGAACGACACGTGCCGGGCCTCGTCCCTCGCCACGAGACCGGTGATCCGCTTGATCAGCGGGTCGTGGAAGGTGCTGTGTGCCAGCCGAAACGCCGCCATCGCCAGCGCCTCGACCATGATCTGCATGCCCAGCGAGATGACGTCCCAGCGGTTGTCCTCGAGGATGTCGGCCAGCAGCAGCGCCAGCGGCTCGGAGATCGGGTACGGCCGCTCGATCTTCTCCCTCAGGTAGCGGGAGAACACCTCCACATGGCGCGCCTCGTCCACCGCCTGAGTCGCCGCGTACTGCTTGCTTTCCAGTCCGGTGACGATCTCCACCAACCGGGCGGCGACAACCATGGCCGCCTGCTCGCCGTGCAGGAACTGGCTGACCATCCACACCTGGAGTTCCCAGCGGAACTCGTCCCAGGCCGGCCGGCCGCGACGGGCCAGCGGGGACGCGGCGAACGCGGCCATGGCGAAGGCGGAGTCGTCGGGCAGCGGCGCCCCGAAGGGCACGTCGAGGAGCCAGTCGATTTCCTCGACGCTCCACTGCGCCTGCTTGGCACGCTGGTAGAGCAGGCCGGTGCGGGAGTCCGAGGGTTCGTAGTTCCAGTTGAGCCGGGCGTCCTGGGTCGAGCGCACTACCAACTCGCTCATAGCAGCAAAGACTAGTTCGCCACACGCGCAAAGCCAATGGAAAGACTATCCTGCCGTTGTGGAAGCACTCGAAACACCCGCCTCGGTCTCCCAGCGCCTGCTGTGGATGATCAAGCACTACCGGTCGGACTTCGGCGCGCTGAACTGCCCGGTCGTCTGCCGCATCGTGGGACGCCTGGACGACCGGGCGTTACAGGCGGCGGTGGACCAGCTCGTGGTCCGGCACGAGTCGCTGCGGACGACCTTCCACGGCCGCGGCGCACGCCTCGTGCAGCGCGTGCACGCCCCGCGCCCGCAGCCGCTGGTCTGGGCCGATGCGGCGGCAGCGGGCGAGTCGCCGGACGCGGCGCTGGCCCGGGAGCTCCAGACGCCGATCGACCCCGGGCAGTGGCCGGCGCGGGCCAGCGTCTGGCGGGTCGGTCCGCAGGAGCACCTGTTCTGCCTCAACCTGCACCACCTCGTCACCGACGCGTGGTCCACCGGCATCCTGCTGCGCGACCTGGTTGCCTGCTACGACGCCGCCTGCGGCGGGGCCAGCGTCCCCACGCCCGTGGGCTGGCAGATGGCCCGCTTCGCGCGGGCGCAGCAGGAGCTGCTGGCCTCGGACCAGCTCGCCCGGTATCAGCGGTACTGGCGACGGCAGCTCGAGGGCAGCCAGATTCCCCGGCTCGACGCGCTCTATCCGGCCGCGGACGCCACCGGCGCCGCCACGGCGGCGACCCGATCCGTCGCGGCGGAGCTGCCGGCCGCGACCGTGGCCGGGCTGCGGGAGCTGGCGAGGCGGGAGAAGACGACCATGTTCACGGTGCTGCTCGCGGCCTTCCACGCCCAGCTGCACCGCCTGACCGGCCAGCCCGACCTGGCGGTAGCGTCGATGTTCGCCAACCGGTCCCGGCCCGAGGTCCGCGACACCGTCGGCCTGCTCGCCGGCATGGTGCTGCTGCGCGCCCAGGTCGCCCGTCAACGCAGCTTCGCGGACCTGGTACGCCACGTGCACGTGGCGGTGATCAGCGCGTTCGCGTACCAGGACCTGCCCTTTCATCTGCTGCCGACCGGCATCGTCGACACCGGCGGCGGGCGGGCCGACGACGTGATGTTCAACGTGATGTCGCCCCTGCGGCATGACCTGACCGGCGGCGGCGCGCGATTCGAGCTGGTGGTTCCCACGGAGATCGGCAGCCGATTCCCGTTCGAGCTGGCCCTGGCCCCGGTGGGCGAGCACCGGGTGCAGGCCGTGCTGTTCCGCGCCGGGGGTTGGGCCGACCCGGCGCTCGGGCAGGACTTTCTGGCCGGCTACCTGGATGTCGCGGCGGCGGCAGCGCGCCGTCCGGACGTCGCGCTGGCGTCGCCGGGCGGTGACGGGTCGCGGCAACGCCAACGGTATTGACAGCGTCACAGGCATCCTGAGAACCTCTCAACACATACTCGTAAATGCACGTGGATAGCAGGAAAGGCAAGTGCTCACCGGGATAGCAGGTCAATCCGGGGCCGGTCGGCCGGCCCGAGGCGGAAGGGACCGTTGATGACGCTGCGACTGCACTGGTTCCTGCCACTGCACGGCGACGGCCGGGAGGTGGCCAAGAGCGCGGACGGGGCGGACGGGACCAGGAACATCCGGCGCGAGCCGGAGCTGAACTATCTCAGCCAGGTCGCCCGGGCCGTCGACGGGCTCGGCTTCGCCGGCGCGCTGGTGCCGACCGGCCTGTTCTGCGAGGACCCCTGGCTGCTGTCCACCGCGCTGTCGCAGCAGACCCGCAGCATGCACTTCATGATCGCCTGCCGGCCCAGCGCGCTGCCGCCGATGGTGTGCGCCCAGTCGGCCGCGACGTTCCAGCGGCTCTCCGGCGGCCGGCTGATGCTCAACATCGTCACCGGCGGGGACGCCGACGAGCAGCGGCGCTACGGCGACTGGCTCGACCACGACGAGCGCTACGCCCGCACCGAGGAGTTCCTCGACGTCTTTCACCGCGCCTGGCACGGCGAGCCGTTCGACTTCCACGGCGACCACTACCAGATCAAGGCCGGGATACTGACCCGGCCACACGACGTGCGGCCGACGATCCTGCTGGGCGGCTCCTCGGCGGCGGCGCAGCGGGTGGCCGCCGCCCACGCCGACGTCTACCTGGCGTGGGGCGAGCGACCGGACGGGCTGGCCGCCCTCACCGGCCGGGTCGCCGAGCTGGCCGCTGCCCGGGGCCGCAGCGTCGAGTTCGGCACCCGGTTCCACGTCATCAGCCGGGATACCGCGCAGGAGGCGTGGGCGGTGACCCGCCGGCTGCTCGACGGCATGGACGCCAGCCGTATCGCCGACGCCCAGCGGCGGTTCCGCCGCACCGACTCGGAGGGGCAACGCCGGATGGCCGCCCTGCATGGCGGTCGGGTCGACGACCTGGAGGTGTACCCGAACGTGTGGGCCGGCTACGGCCTGGTCCGCCCGGGCGCCGGCGCCGCACTGGTCGGCAGCCACGAGCAGGTGGCCCAGCGGATCGAGGAGTACCACACGCTGGGCATGAACCATCTCATCCTCTCCGGGCAGCCCCACCTGGAGGAGGCGTACAACTTCGCCGAGGGCGTGCTGCCGCTGCTGCGGCGCCGGGGCCTGCTCGGGCTGGAGGCGTCGTGAGGGACCGGAGCGCGCTGGTGCAGACGACGCTGCTGGTGGGCAGCCCTCGCAAGGGCTCCCGCACCGGCGGGATCGCCATCCGGCTGATGGAGGAGCTGTCGCTAGCCCTCGCCGCGCAGGGCGTCGAGCTCGCCCGACCGGACATCGTCGACCTCGCCGACGTCGGTGCCGCGCTGCCGCTGCGCGCCAGCCGCAGCGTGCCGTTGGGGCCGGAGATAGAGCGGTCCCTGGGCCTGGTCCGCCGGGCCGGCCTGCTGATGGTGGTCAGCCCGACGTTCAAGGGCACCTACACCGGCCTGCTGAAGCTGTTCCTGGACATGCTCCCGATGGACGGGCTGGCCGACTGCGTCGCCGTCGGGGCGATGACCGCCGGCTGGGCCAAGCACCGCGGCGCCGGGGACCAGTACCTGCGCCCGCTGCTGACGGAGCTCGGCGCGACCGCGCCGGTTCCCTGCCTGTCGATCCTCGAGGAGGAGTTCGAGGACGTGCCAGAGGTCGTCGCGGGGTGGTCGCGCCGCTGGGCGCCCGCGCTCGGGGCGGTGGTGCGCCACCAGCACCAAAGTGCTCCGCCGCTCGTTTCCCACCCGCTGACCGGCGCTCGGGCCTCCTGAGCGTCCCCCACCCAACCGTCACGCCAGCAGCACGGAGGAGATCGACCATGACCGAGCAGACCGCTCCCGCCCGCCGTACCGAGGAGGAGATCCGCGCTACCGTGGCGGCGATCATCTCCGACATGGCGCCGAAGGAAAGCGTGGAGGCGACCGCGGACTCCCACCTCATCAAGGACCTGGGCTACCACTCCCTGGCCCTGATGGAGGTGGCGTTCGCCATCGAGGACGAGTTCGACCTCGACCCCATCGACGAGGACACCGCACGCAAGATCACCACGGTCGGCGCCGTGCAGGACCTGGTGGTCCAGCGGCTCGCGGAACGCGAGGGGGCCTGAGCACGAATCGGGGCAGGGTCCGGGTCGCCCCGGACCCCTCCCACACCACTTGACGGGCAGGTCCGCATCCGGCCGTCGGGGGCAGCACCACCTCGTCCCCAGCGGACTGCCGCGGCCGAACGAGTGCCCCTCCCGGGCGCGCCTGCGCGGTCAACCCGTCAGTCGGTAGAGCCGGTGGAAGCGGTCGTTGACGGCGAGGACTGTCATTCCCGAGAAGCCGGCCTTGACCGCCAGCTCGCGCACCATCCCGGGGCGCAACACCGTGCCAGTGCCCGTCGAATCTTCCCCGATAAGGCTCGCGGGCAGGCAGTGCAGCACGCTCGTGCCGTACTGGAACCGCTCCACGTCGTCGCCGGGGGCCGTGAAGGCCGGTGCGACCTTGGCGTCCATCACGAGCACGGCGCCGTCGGCGGCGCGCAGCTGCCGGCACGCCTGGAGCACGGCGACCGGTTGGGACACCTCGTGCAGCGCGTCGAAGAGGCACACGAGGTGGTACTCGCCCGCCAGCTGGGGGTCGGCGGCGTCGCGATGGGCGAAGCGGACCCGGTCGGCGACGCCCGCCTCGGCGGCGTGCCGCTCGGCCTGCCGCAGGGCGGCGCCGTCGAGGTCCAGGCCGGTCACCTCGGCACGCGGGTACGCCCGGGCCAGCGCGATGCTCGACCAGCCGGTCCCGCAGGCGACGTCGGCGATGCGCTGCCCGGGCGCGTCGAGCCGGGCGTGCACGTCGGGCAGTTGCTCGGCGATCCAGCCGGCGAGCTGGTGGGCGAACAGGGCCCGGTTGGCGCCGGAGTGGCCGTCGCGCCAGTCCACGCCGAACACGTCGTCGGGCACGCCCGCGCCGCTGCGGTAGGCCGCCAGTAGGTCCGGCAGGGCGGCGGCGACACCCCCGAGGGGCAGCACGGCGAGGGAGGCCAGGGACATCGGGTCGTCCGAGACCGTCAGGACGGCGGCGTGCCCGGCGGGCAGCCGGTACGCTCGCCGCTCGGCCGGCAGCCGGGCGTCGTCGGTCTCGACGATGCCGCAGACGGCCTGCTGTTCCAGCCACTCTCTGGCGTACCGGGGGGCGACGCCGGCGGCCCGGGCCAGCTCGTCCGGGCGCAGCGGCCCCGACGCGGTGGCCAGCGCCTCGTACAGGCCGAGCTTGACCCCCAGGTACGCCGACAGCAGCTCCTGGGTGGCGAGAAGAGACTTCCACATTCTCATCGCGAACACGTGTGTCTGCGCGTCAGACGCCGTCATGAGGTACCTCCCCAGCCAGTTCGGCTGCGCTTTTCAGAGTGTCTACACACAACAGTCTCGTGTCTGTTGCGACGATACAGGCAGACAGTACGATGGTCATCGGTCGTTCCGGGGCGCCTGGGTGGATCGAGCGAGCGCGGCCCCGTATTCGGACCGGCACGCCAGACCGGAGGGCGAGGATCGGCATGACGACGACTCTGCAAATGGTCCGTGATCTCCTTCCGGAGATCGTCAAGCACGCCGACGAGGTCGAGCGGGTGCGGGGGCTTCCGGAGCAGCTGCTCGACGGACTGCGCGCGGCGGGTTGCCTGCGCATGCTCGCGCCCGTGGAGCACGGCGGCGCCGGCCTGAGCGTGCCGGACACGCTGCGGGTCGTCGAGACGCTGGGCACGGCGGACGGGTCGGTGGCCTGGATGGTCGGCCAGGTTGCCCTGTCCCAGCTCATCATCGGGTGCGCGCCGGCGGCGACCGTCGCGGCGATTTTCGCCGACGGCCCGGACGTCTACGCCGCCGGCGCGGTGGCCCCGAAGGGCCGGGCCACCGAGGTCGACGGTGGGTGGCGGATCTCCGGTCAGTGGCCGTTCGTCACCGGCTGCGAGCGCGCCGCCTGGGTGTACCTCAACTGCGTCCTGGTGCGGGGGCGCGCGGTGGCGTTGGACGGGGACCGGCCCGCCACCCGGATCATGCTGCTGCCCGCCGCAGACGTCACGGTGGTCGATACCTGGCACACCCTCGGCCTACGCGGCACGGGTAGCCACGACCTCGCCGTCTCCGGCGGCTTCTGCCCGGCGGAGCGGGCCGTGGAGCTGGTGCCCGGGTCGGCGACAGCGGCGCGGGCGGCGATGAGCATCGCGCAGTCCAGCCTCATCATCGCGGCGGCGGCACTGGGCGTCGCCGAGGCGGCCCTGCGGGACGTCGTCGAGCTGGCGGCGGGCGGCAAGCGGCCGGCGCTGAGCGCGAAGCGGCTGGCGGCCTCAGCCGCCTTCCAGGAGCGGCTGGGCGAGGCGCGGATGGTGGTGCAGGCGGGTCGGGCGCTGCTCTACGACCAGGGCCGCGATGAGTGGGGTGGGTACGCGGGCCCGGATGCGGCGCTGCGGCGAGCGCAGGTGCGGGCAGTTGCCGCGCAGGCGACCGCTCTGGCGGTCAGGGCGACCGACGCGGCCTTCGAGTTGGCCGGCGGGACAGCGGTGTACGACTCTTCTCCCCTGTCCCGGCGGCTGCGGGATGTCAACACTGCCCGCCAGCACTTCGTGGCCAGCCGCAACTCGTACGCGGCCTTCGGCGCACACCTGGTGGGCGAGGGGGGTGACGGCGGCCCGCTGTGACTCGCGGGCCTCGACGTCACTTGACGCTGGGGATGACACCCTTGCGTCGCAGCCGGGTGATCCACCCCTGCGCGGTGTGGGTGGGCACGTCGTAGTGTTTGGCGACCCCGGTGACAGTGCGGTTCTTGAGGTAGATGTCCTTGAGTTCGCTCGGGTCCGGCATACGACGGTAGGCGCGGTCTGGCTTGGTGGCCCGGCTCGGTGCGGCGATACGGTAGGGCCTGGCGGTGTCCAGGCCCTCGGCCGGCGCGGCGGCGGCCGCGGGACGCTTGGCGGCGAACGCCTGCATCAGCAGGTCGAGGTCGACCTGGAGCAGGTCGGCGGCAGCGAGCTTGACGTCCTCGGCGACGCGGACGGTCAGCTCCTTGATGTAGACCTGGCCGTCCTCGGCGAATACGCGCATGGTGGTGCGGGAGGACTCCTCTCCCGCGCCTTCCTCACCAAGCACCGGTGTGATCGTGACGATGTACTGAGCCATGTTTCCGCCCCTCTCCCTACTCAGCATCCGGCGCCCGCAAGACACTAAGACACTGTCATACGTTTCCGCACGTTCACTTAGTCGTTCCGGACGTGATCAGAAGGTCACCCGTCAGGTCAGGGTGAGGTCATCATAACGGCTGGTGACGCCACACACGCCCATCAACGCTGATGGTTATCGAAAGACCACGTTGTGTGTCACCACCATGCAGACCATGCCCCGAAAGACACTTCTCGTGTTACCAAGATCACCCTACCGGTGGCTGCGTTCAGACTGGTATCCACACGTTCTTCGGCCGGAGGAACTCGCGCAGACCGGCGAGGCCGCCGATGCGCGCGGAACCGCTCTGTTTCACCCCGCCGAACGGGGCCGACGGCATCAGGCCCGGCGCCCCGTTCACCCATACGCTGCCGGCCGCGACCACCCGGCTGACCCGGTGGGCGCGGCGCAGGTCGTTGGTGTGCAGATAGGCGCCCAGGCCGTATCGCGTGGCGTTGGCCAGCCGCACCGCCTCCTCCTCGGTGTCGAAGCTCGACACCGCCAGCACCGGCCCGAAGACCTCCTCCTGGGCAAGCTCGGCGTCGCAGTCGACGTCGGCGAAGACGGTGGGCTCCACGAAGAAGCCGTCAGCGAGGTCCCCGCCGCAGCGCCCGCCGCCTGTCAGCAGCCGCGCGCCGGCCTCGCGGGCCCGGTCGACCACGCCGAGGATGCGGTCGCACGCCTGCCGGGACACCACGGGACCCATCACGGTCGTCCCGTCGGCCGGGTCGCCCACCCGGACCCGACGCAACCGTGAGGTCAGCGTCTGGAGCACCTGCTCGCGGACGGCGGAATGCACCAGCAGCCGGGTGCCGTTGGCGCAACCCTGCCCCGACAAGGCCACCACGCCGCTCATCGCGTACCGCGCCGCCGACCGGACGTCGGCGTCGTCGAAGATGACGTGCGGGGACTTGCCGCCCAGCTCCAACGCCACCGGCGTCAGGTTCCGGGCCGCCTCGGCGAGCACCTGCCGGCCGGTCGCCGCACTGCCGGTGAAATGCACCTTGTCGACGCCAGGGTGTCCCGCCAGGGCCGCCCCGGCCGGCGGCCCGCCGGGCACGACCACCACCACACCCTGCGGCACACCCGCCTCCACCGCGATCTCGGCGAACCGCACGCCGACGAAGGGCGCCAACTCCGACGGCTTGACCACGACGGCGTTGCCGGCCGCCAGCGCCGGGCCGAGCAGTTGCGCCATCGACATCAGCGAACCGTTCCACGGGATGATGCCGGCCACCACGCCGTACGGCTCGTCGAGGGTGTAGTCGAGGCTGCGCCCGGGCCAGGTGGGCACCACCTCGCCGCCGACCTTGTCGCACCACCCGGCGTAGTACCGCAGGTGGTCAGCCGCCAGCGCCGGCAGCCGCCGCGCCAGTTGCGTCGGCAGGCCGATCTCCAGGCTCTGCAGCGCGGCGAGGGACTCGGCGTGGACGAGCAGCAGGTCGGCCAGCCGCAGCATCGCGTCGCGCCGGACCTCGGCCGAGCTGTCCCGCCACTGCGGCAGGCTCTCTCGGGCCAGCGCCACGGCCTGGTCGACTTCGGCCGGGCCGGCGAGCACCACCTCCGTCGTCGGCCGCCCCGTCGCGGCGTAGACGTGTTCCGTCCGCCCGCCAGACGACTCCACCACCCGCTCCCCGCCGATCCACAGCGCCGGCTCGGGCAAGAGATGGGTGGCCGGTTGAGTCATTCCCATCGCGCGCTCCTCACGTCGAGGCTTCCCACCGGTCGTGCGTGTCTCTCAAGAATCCCATCGAAACCTCGTAGGACACTAGAGGCGTCTTTGATGGACACTGCTACACAGCGTAGATAGCCTGTTTCCCAGCAGCCGAGGCGGCAGAGGTGTTCGCGCTGGTCGCCCCGGCCGGTCAACGATCCGAGAAGCGATCATGGAAGGTACGGCGAATGACACGACCGAGGACGCGACCATCCCCCAGCCCTGCAGAGACCCCTGCGGAGCCACGTCCGATTGCCGGTCGAGCGCGGACCATCGCGCTCTTCGCCGTTCTGGTCGGCCTGCTGCTCGACCTGCTCGACATCGTGATCGTCAACGTAGCCCTACCGACCATCCAGGAGGACATTGGCGCCTCCAGCGCCAATATGCAGTGGATGGTGGGCGGTTACACCCTCGCCTTCGCCACCATGCTGGTGACCGGTGGCCGTCTCGGCGACATCTACGGCCGCAAACGCATGTTCCTCATCGGCATGACCGGGTTCGCCGCCGCCTCGCTCGTCGCGGGGATCGCGGTAGCTCCCGAACAGATGATCGTGGCCCGTTTCGTGCAGGGCGGCATGGGTGCGCTCATGGTCCCACAGGTGCTGTCGATCCTCCAGGTCA
Source organism: Micromonospora sp. NPDC006431 (assembly GCF_042870725.1). NCBI lineage: Bacteria > Bacillati > Actinomycetota > Actinomycetes > Micromonosporales > Micromonosporaceae > Micromonospora > Micromonospora sp. NPDC006431. The sequence goes on along the minus strand of NZ_JBIAHQ010000014.1, from coordinate 22,264 downwards.
TGTACCCGCCCAATGATCGGGGACGCGCGTTCTCCGCGCTGAGCGTTGTCTTCGCCGTCGGCACGGTGGGCGGTCCCGTCGTGGGCGCCTTGCTCACCGCCTCCAACGTCGGTGGTCTCACCTGGCGCACGATCTTTCTGGTGAACCTCCCCATCGCCGTGGCTTGTCTGCTGATCACCGCGAAGCTGGTGCCCGAGTCCCGAGGGGAGTCCGCCCAGCGGCTGGACGTCAAGGGCGCCGTCCTGGTGGGTCTCGGCATGCTGTTGCTGGTGTTCCCGCTCATCCAGGGCCCGGAGCAGGGCTGGCCGGCGTGGACCTTCGTCAGCCTGGCCGCCTCGGTGCTGGCCTTCGCCGCGCTGGTGGCGGTGCAGCGACGTCGAACGGTGTCGCCGCTCATCCCGATGTCACTGTTCTCCCACCGCTCCTTCCGCGGCGGCCTCGCCGTCTCCCTGTTGTTTATGAGCGGCGTCATGCCGTTCTTCCTGGTCAACACCCTCTACCTGCAGTTCGGGCAGGGCTTCTCGGTGATCAAGGCCGGCCTGATCGGCGTGCTGTGGGGTTTCGCCGTCCCCCTGTTCACCGCCATCTCCGCGCGCCGCATCACCCCGAAGCTCGGACGGCTCGGCCTCCAACTCGGGCTGGTCATGCTGATCGCGGCGATGGTCATCCTGATCACCGTGGTCCACCGCTTCGACACTGCCACCCCGTGGGCGCTGGCCCCCGGGCTCATCCTCGGCGGCGCGGGCATGGGCATGACCTTCGCCCCGCTGCTCACCTACACGCTCAACGACGTGCCGTTGGACAGCGCAGGCGCCGCCTCCGGGGTGTTCAACACCGTGCAGCAGATGGGTGCGGCCATCGGCATCGCCCTGAGCAGCATGGTCTTCTTCCTCGTCCTGGGTGCCCAGTCCCCCGCCGTCGGCGACGACCTCCGCGCCACGGTCAAGGAGGAGCTGACCGCCCGAGGTCTGCCGGTGGCGACCGTCGACGCCGCCGCCGGCAACGCCCGGGCCTGCTTCGGCGGACGGATCGAGGTCGCCAACCCGATTGCCGATCTGGACCCGTGCCGCGCCGTGTCGGCCCAGTCCGGGGCCGCTGACCCGGGCGTCGCTGACCTGCACGACAAGCTGCAGTTCCTGGCGAACCGCACCGCCTACCAGCAGACCACCGAACGGGCGCTGCTCTTCCAGATCCTGGTGTTCACGCTGGCCATCGCCGCCAGCTTCCTGCTTCCCCGCCGCGTCCAGCAGCAGGGTTGAGTCGCCTGCCCGGTGCCCGAGTCGGGTCCGCCGCCAGCCGTGGCTGCGGACCCGACAGGCATCCGGGCACCTGGCGGAGGCTGTCGGCGAGGCGGGGCACTATCGGCTCGGCGGCCTGCCTGCCTGCCTGCCTGCCTGCCTGCCTGCCTGCCTGCCTGCCTGCCTGCCTGCCTGCCTGCCTGCCTGCCTGCGGGGGACGGTAACGGTCTGCTCGTCGAGGGCGGCCAGGATCGCCGCGACCAGCGTCGTGCCCATGCGGGGGCGCGTTCTTGACCGCGATCGAGGTGAGTTTGCGCCGGCGCCGGTGTCGGCCCGCTGCAGGGTGTGGGGCACGGCGCGGGCCGCGTCGGCGATCACAGTCGCGTCGGGCGCCGGTCTACTCGGTGCCGGGGTGCAGGTCAGCGATCCGCCGCATGGCCACGTTACGAAGAGACCTCCCCGAAAGGGGCGGCCGGGTCCCTATCAGCGGTCCGCCGACGCCACCCGACCCGGCGACAACACCCCCCGGATCGTGCGTACGACAGGGGCAGTCAAGTCATACCGGGCCGGGCGACAGCGGGGTGCCCGGCTGGGGACGATCAAAGGTAACGAGGGTGGTACCCAGGCGGTATGAGGTCGCGGTGCGGCGGGCCGATCCGGAACGCCGCGGCCAGCCGCACGACGGTCTCACTCCGTGTCCACGCGGCCCGTGGCAGCCTTTTCTTCCACAGCCGTCTGTGCGGCCGCCTTCTGTTTCGCGAGCCGGGCACCGGTGGCGCGGCGCTGCACGGCGAGGTCGCCGCGGCGCTCGACCGGCACGTGAGACGTGCCCATCGCCAACCCGGTGGGCGACGGCATGTAGTCGTATACAGCCTCGTACTCGCCGGACCTGACGACGAAGGTCTCGTGCCAGACTCCGACGTCGCCGTTGTTCTTCATCCGCTTGAAGTATCGTGCCCAGACCTCGGCGTGCGGCTGCTGCGGGTCGTTGGCGAATCGTTCCAACTGCTCGACGCTACGGAAGTACCCGATCAGGATCGGCCCGCGGCGAGTCCAGGCGTGGTGGGCGCACAACGCGCCGTACTCAGGGTCGCTGAAGAGCGCCATCAAGATCTTGCGCATGTCGCGGAAGTTCGGGTACCACTGATGGATCTTCCAGTATCGATTGATCCGCATGCCGGTGATGAAAACGGCGAAGTCACCTTCGATCTCCGCGGTCATCCGCGGTCGCTGCTTCGGCTCATCGCCCATACCGGATCGCTCCCCTCGCTGGGTGCCGCTGGGCGGCAGTCGTATGTAGGATTTCAGGACAGCAGTAGAGAGTCGAAAACACAAGCTTTGACTGTGAAACACGTGGAAAGCCGCGTGATGTCGAGGGGGTTGGCCATGCTCGGGCCCGCACCGCGTTTCGCCCCGCCGAACGACCGGCTCACCTACCACCGCAGCGAGCGGTGGGTCCGCGGCAGCATCGGCGAGGTCACCGTCGTGGACAGCCGGCGACCGCTGCTGGTCTGGGAGCCCGGGCTGCCCGTGCCGTTCTACGCCTTCGCGCTGGCCGACGTGACCGGTGGAACGCTACGGCCCGCCGCGCGGCCGCCGGAGCCCGGCAGCCGGGCCGGCAGCAGCTTTTACGATCTGACCGTCGCCAGGCTGACCCTGCCCAACGCCGCGTGGACCTACCCTGGCGACATCTTTGCCGAGACAGTGTGCCTCGCCTGGCGGGAGTGGTTCGGCCAGGGCATCGAGCGGTGGTACGAGGAAGACGAACAGATCTTCGTGCACCCACGTGATCCGTTCTCTCGCGTCGACTCGCTGCCGAGCTCACGGCATGTGGTGGTCGAACATGACGGCGTCGTGCTCGCCGACACCCACCGTCCGGTGCTGCTGTTCGAGACCGGCCTGCCCACCCGCTACTACATCCCGGCCGACGACCTGGTCCAGGATCTGCTGCTACCCTCCGGCCATCACACCCGCTGCCCGTACAAGGGGGTCGCCTCATACTGGTCGCTGAGCGACCTACCCGGGCGCGACGGGCGCAACATCGGGTGGTACTACCCCGACCCACTGCCCGGCGTGGCCAACATCGCCGGATTGACCGCGTTCTACCAGGATCGGGTAACGATACTGGTGGACGGCGAGCCGGTGAGTCCGACGGTAAGCGCACGGACACGGGCCTGAGCGTGATCTCCACCGGCTCCGGCGACCGGTGAGGATCGAAGCGGCGGACGACCTCGGCAACCACCTTCCGCTAGAGCCCTGCGTTCGACGGGTAGGCACCAGAGACAGCGATCAGTGGCGAAGCGACCGGCGCTGTACGCGGACGAGCCCTGCCACTCAAGCCAGGTGCGGTTAGCAGTCGAACAGGCGGACGCCTTCTCTAATCGCCGCTATGGCAGCTCATCGCTGCGGGGCGGCCGTACCACGTCCACGTACCGTGGGTGGCTGGCCCCGTAGATGGCGAAGTTGAGCTGGGCGTCGCTCAGGCTGACATCCCCGTTGGGGCCGCCGGCCACCGTGCCGGCGTCCGCATCCCGCTGTCCGTCATCGGTCCAGAAGCAGACCGGGCAGGTGGTACACCCAGTCCGGTATGCGCAGCAGGGACAGCGGTCGAGGGATTGTTGAATCACGTTGGCAAGCCTTCCATGACATTCACCGATAGGCATCCTCGCCTCGCCTGACTCGTGCCACGGTGTGGCCGGTCTCTTCGTTGACCGCTCTGAACTCGTCCACCCGTGACCTACGTGTTCCTGCAGCGACTGCAGCGACTGCCCGCTCCCCGCCCGAAGTCCGTCAGACCTCACCGCCGAGAGGAGGGCAGCGGCGAGCAGGTATGGGCCGAGAGCGCGGTGGGGCTGGCGCCGCAGCGCGCGGCGCGTTGGCGCATCGGGAGCGGCGAGCGCGTACGACAACGGACCGCGGAGCACTGCCGGCCAGCCGGGAGTGCTCTCAGAGCCGCGCCGAGCAGCGCGGCCAGCCGGACCTGGCCCAGCCTCATCGGCTAGGCGCGGCGATGGTCAGGGCAGGTAGCCGCCGGTGGGTCCTTCGGCCGCCAGCATGGCGGTGATCGAGGTGTCTGCCTGGCCGGTGGCCACGGCGTGGCCGGCGAGGAGCCCGCCGACGGCGCGCGACACAGGGCGCATGATGAGTTGGGCTTCGACGCCAGCTGATCAAGAACTGGGCGGACCGCCGAGGGCTGAGGCGTTCGAGGTGGGTGCGTCGACCCTAGGATCGGGATGATGCAGGAGACACGGCTAACGGTTCGGCCAGCGAGCTCGGCGGATGTTGCTTCATTGGTGGAGTTGCGCCTGGCCAATGCTGAGGCGCACCTTGCTCTCGACGCTGCCACCTACCGCGTTCCACAGCGTGATGCGGTAGTGCGCCACTTCGTGGCCATTCTGGCCGACGAGGCCGGGCGGGATGGTGTCCTCGTCGCTGAGGCTCATGACGGCCAGGTAGTCGGGATGGTCGAGGTGCTGCGGCATTCCGATCCGCCGGAGCATCAGATCCTGCGTCCTGAGCCTTCGGCCCAGGTGCACACGGTTGTGCTGCCCGATGCCAGGGGACTCGGGGTGGGATCAGCGTTGCTGGCGGCGGCGGAACGGTGGGCAAGCGGCCGGGGGATCACGTACCTGTCGGCCGGCATCTACCACCGCAACGTCGATGCCGTGCGCTTCTATAGTCGGCACGGCTACACCGACGCCGGTCTCTCCCTCGGTAAAAGTGTGGATTAGCGCCCGCGGTGGCGGATCGTGGTCGGCGCACCCAGGCGTGCACGCTGGTCCACGTGGCCGTTGTGCTGCAGGTATCACGGACGCGTTCCCGCTGCTGGCCAGGCCTGCGGTTCGGTTCAGGGCCTTCGTTGATCGGCGACAGGGACGGGAACCCGGAGGGCTGGAGGGGGTGGGTTTGTCCCGCCCCTGTCGCCGTGGATGCCCGCACGTGGCATCCGTTTACATGCGCGGGGGCCACGCATTCGTGCATCCCGCATCTTTGGGCCTCGATGCTTCTCAAGCCGGCATCGGCCGCCGTTGATCGGCGGCCGATGCCACCGAGACGGGGTCAGTCCGCCGCAGTGGTGGCGGCGGGTCGACGCCGCCAGGCCAGCAGCCCGAAGGCCAGTCCAGCGAGGCCGGCGATAAGTCCGGCGATGCCGGCCGTCAGGGCCCACGTGGTGCGGCCGTCGTCGGTGTTGGTGGTGTCGCTGGTGCGGACAGTGGCGATGTTGTTCGAGTCGGCCGCAGGCGTGGCGGCTGCATCCTTGGCCGGGGCCTTGGCGAGCTTGAGGACGGGGGCCGGGTGTTCGGCCTCGGAGCCGTCGGTGCTGGGTTCCTCGATCCAGCGCACGATCTCGCCGTTGGAGTAGGTCTGCAGGGCCTTGAAGATCATCGTGTCGGCTTCGGGCAGCGGACCGGCGGAGATCTCGAACTCCTGGAACTGGCCCGGCTTGATCGCGTTCGCCTCGCCCTGGGCAGTCCACGTGATCTTCGACGGCGCCTCGGTCACCTGGCTGCCGTGCATCTCGATCGGCTTCGCGAGCGTGGTCTTGTCGACCTGCACCGTCCATCCGGCCATCGGCCGGACCGACACCGACGCCACCGGCGCATCGGCCGGCAAGGCGACTTCCAGCTTGATCGTGCTGGCGTTGTCCCGCTCGTTCGGCACCCGGAAAGCGAGTTTGGCGTAGCCGCCCTGGGTCGCCTCGCGGGGATTGACGGTGACGTGCGCAGACGCCACGCCGACTCCGATGGTCGCGGCGGCAAGCGCTCCGGCCACGGCTGCGGCCATCAGCCTGCCCACCGATCGTGCACGCATCAACAGACTCCTTGATCCACATATCCGCGCCAGCCGACCAGCGACCCGCACGAGGCGACCCCACGGCCACCGCCTCTGTTGGTCGTATCCGAGGGCGCTCGAGTTCCCGGAGATCCCCGACGGAGGACGTTTCGCTTCCGTCCGTCTTCGGAAGGTGCCCCGCAGTCGACCGCAAGGTCGTAGAACTCACCGCCGTTAGCCGGATCCCAGCGGCGGGATCGCCCGTACCCGCCGGTGCCGTACTCTGGCACGGGACTACTACAGGTCGTCGTTCTGACAGGCGGGCGACCGCTTTCGCGGATCCGGACACGGGGGTATCGGGGTGACTGACGACGCGGATATCACCGCGTGGGCGCTCGCCGCGGGCCGTGGTGACCGGGACGCGGCGGCCCGATTCATCGGCGCGACTCAGCACCCTGTGCGTCGCTTCCTGGCCGCGCTGATCTCTCCAGCGGAGGCCGATGATCTGGCGCAGGAGACGTATCTGCGGGCGATGCGGTCGCTGCCGTCGTTCGCGGCGCGCTCGTCCGCGCTGACGTGGCTGCTCGGTATCGCGCGGCGGGTCGCTGTCGACCACGTCCGTGCGGCGTCGGCCCGGCCCCGTACGGTGCCCATGTCGGACTCCTACGACATCCCCGATGCCTCGCGCAGTGGCTTCGATCGGCAGGTGGTGTTGGAGCGCCTGATCGCGGCGTTGCCTGCGGACCGCCGGGAGGCGTTCGTGGCCACGCAGGTCCTGGGCCTGTCGTATGCGGAGGCGGCGGAGGTGTGTGGTTGTCCGGTCGGCACGATCCGCTCCCGGGTGGCCCGGGCTCGTGAGGACCTCGTTGCCGCGATGAACACCCAGCCGGTCAGGCGGCGGCGGACACCGGGCGACGCTGCGGGCTGAACCGGGCCGGACCTGCTGCGGCGTGACCCGGGACGCACAGCATGCGGGAACCAATCGGGCTGCGGCCGCGACTACCGGTACATGCGGTGTGAGCAGTGGCGTGAGGTCCTGTCGGCACAACTGGACGGTGAGGCGACCACCGCCGAGCAGGCCGGGGCCGACGCGCACCTTGACGAGTGCGCCGGCTGCCGCGCCTGGCTGGACCAGGCCGCGGCGGTGACGCGGCGGTCCCGGCTGACTGTCACCGCCCCTGGGCCGGACCTGGTCGACACGATCCTCGCCGCACTGCCCGCGCCCGCCCACCGCGGTCTCCGGAAGCGGGTCGTGCTCACCCTGCGAGGCCTGTTGGGCCTCCTCGGCGCACTGCAACTGGTGCTCGGGCTGGCACAGGTCGGGCGGGGACCGGCCGGCGGTCACGACCACACGGGTGTGCTCGGCTCGGGGCATCTGTGGCACGAGTCGGCGGCGTGGAATGTGGCGGTCGGGGCCGGGTTCCTGTTCGTGGCGGCGCGGCGTACGCGACCGACCGGGCTGGTGCCGATGTTGAGCGCGTTCGTGGGCACGCTGGTGCTGCTGTCGGTCAACGACCTGTTGACCGGGCGGGTCGACACCACCCGCCTGGTCAGCCACGGCTTCCTCCTCGCCGGGTACGCGATCGTGGTGGCGTTGTCTCGGCCGCGCCTGCAGCCCGAAGGGCCGAAGGCGCGGGGGCGGGGCGACCGCCCGGGCTGGCGCCTGACCGTCGACGAGGCGCCCCAACCCGCCCCAGCGCAACTCCGGCTGGTCCCGCCATACCCCGGTTCCGCGCGGGCCCAGGGCCGCCGGGCGGCCTGAACCGGCCCCGCCGCGCATGGTTGGTGACATCAATCACTTTTGTCCCGGAACTTTCTATTTGTCGCGGTCGACCAACCAGCCGACAGATCAAACAGCGAAGGGACCATCCATGCCCCGCACCACCGTCGCCGGCCCGCGCCGACGCCCAGCCATCCTGCTCGCCACCGCCGCGGCATCCCTTGCGGTCGGCGTCGCCGGCTGCGGCTCGTCGGATTCGTCTTCGTCGGCGCAGCCGAGCCCGTCAGCGTCGGCGTCGGTGTCGGCGAGCGCCACGGCTGGGGTGCTCGGCATCCAGGACCCGTGGGTGAAGGCCGCCGACAAGGGCATGACCGCCGCGTTCGGCACCCTCGTCAACGACGGCGACACCGACGTGACCATCACCGCTGCGGCCACCGACGTGTCCCCCATGGAACTGCACGAGATGACCATGAAGGACGGAAAGATGGTCATGCAGCCCAAGCAGGGCGGCATTGTGGTGAAGGCACACAGCAGCACCGTGCTGCAGCCCGGTGGCGAGCACCTGATGCTGATGGACCTGAAGCAGCCGGTGAAGGCCGGCGACGAGTTGACCTTCACGCTCACCTTCGCCGACGGGAAGACCCAGACGTTCACGGCGGTGGCCAAGCCGTTCACCGGCGCCCAGGAGAGCTACGCCCCCGACCACGGCCAGCCAGCGGCATGACCGAGCGCCCCGCTGTCCGCCCGGTGAGCAGGCGTGGCCTGCTCACCGGCGGCGCCCTGACCGCAGGTGCGCTCGCCAGCGCCGCCGCCGTAACCCTCGCCCGCGCCGACAAGCCAGAAGGTCGGCCCGCCGACGCGGTGCCGGTCGCCGCCGTCGGCACCGCGGTCGAGCCGTTCCACGGCGCGCGGCAGGCCGGCGTCGCCACCGACCCGCAGTCGTACGCGGCGTTCGTCGCATTCACCCTCAAGCCCGGCACCGACCGGGCCGCGCTGGGTCGGATGCTGCGCCTGCTGTCCGACGACGCCGCCCGGCTCACCCAGGGCCGCCCGGCGCTGGCCGACACCGAACCCGAACTCGGCCTGCTGCCGGCGCGGCTGACCGTCACCTTCGGCTTCGGCCCCGGCCTCTACGCGGCGGCCGGCCTCGACGACCGGCGGCCGCCGTCGGTGGTCGACCTGCCGCCGTTCCGTGTCGATCGCCTGCAGGCCCGCTGGTCCGGTGGGGACCTGCTGCTGCAGATCTGCGCCGACGATCCGGTCACCGTCGCCCACGCCCAGCGGGTGCTGGTCAAGGACAGCCGCCCGTTCGCCACCGTCCGTTGGGTGCAGCAGGGCTTCCGCCGCGCCGCCGGCGCCGAACCCGGCCGTACCCAACGGAACCTGTTCGGTCAACTGGACGGCACCGCCAACCCCAAGCCGGGTGGGCCGCTGGAGGCCGCCGTGTGGGTGCCCGACGGGCCGGCCTGGGCGCGGGACAGCACCACCCTGGTCGTACGCCGGATCAGCATGAACCTGGAGACCTGGGACCTGCTCGGCCGCGCCGACCGGGAACTCGCCGTCGGCCGGCGCCTGGGCACCGGTGCCCCGCTCACCGGCACCGCCGAGCACGACGAGCCCGACTTCGCCGCCACCGGCCCCGACGGGCTCACCGTCATCCCCGACTTCTCGCACCTCACCCGCGCGCACGTCACCGACGACCGGCGGAAGATCCTGCGTCGCCCCTACAACTACGACGGCGTCCCCACTCCTGACGGCCACGCCGACAGCGGGCTGATCTTCGCCTCGTACCAGGCGGACATCACCCGCCAGTTCCTGCCGATTCAACAACGCTTGGCCGAACGGGACCTGCTCAACGAGTGGACCACCCCGACCGGCTCCGCTGTCTTCGCCGTCCCACCCGGCTGCCCCGAGGGCGGCTGGATCGGCCAGCAACTACTCGGCTGACCACCATCAACCCAGGGAAAGAAACACCAGTCATGCCCACTCGAATCCGCCGGCTGGGCGTCGTCGGCCTCGTCGCCGCCGTGCTGGCCGCCATGGCGGTGCTGCTGGCGCCGGCCACGCCCGCCGCCGCCCACAATTCGCTACAAGCTGCCAACCCCGCCCAGGACGCTCGTCTGTCCACGCCACCGACGCAGATCACCCTGAAGTTCCTGCAGAAGCTGGACCCGGCCTTCACCACCATCGTGCTCAGCGATGCCAGCCAGCGGAAGGTCCCCACCAGCGAACCTGCCGTTACCGCAGCCACGGGCAGGGTCACGATCAGCCAGCCGTTGTCCACCGGCACCTACACCGTCGCCTACCGGGTCGTCTCCGCTGACGGGCACCCCGTGCAGGGCTCGTACTCCTTCACGGTGGCTGCCCCGGCCGCCAGCACCGCCGCCCCGACCGCCAGCGCCGCCCCGGGCGTGGCCGCCCCCGCTGCCGCCGCCTCCCCCGCAGCGGCCAGCCCGGCGGCCTCGTCCCGCCGCTCCGACGGCTCCGGCCCGATCCTGCTGGTGGCCGGCGGGGTCACCGTCGCGGTCGTCGTCGCCGGGGTCGTGGTGCTGCGGCGTCGACGCCGCGCCACCTTCTGACCAAGACCGCGCGGGCAGGGTGTACGCCTCCCGCCCGCCCTCAACCTGCCAGGGGCATTGACATGCCAGAAACCCGTTCGCGCCAGGCTCACCCACACCATGTCCCGGACCGCTCTCGCGCCATTCGGACGCCGGCCGGACAGGGCCCCGAGACGCCAGGAACAGGGATCCCCTCCACCGGCCGGAAGAGCTCGGTCGTGGTTCCGATCGCGGCCGCGGTCTCGGCGGGAGCGGCACTCCTGATTGCCCTGCGAACTGGCGGCGCGCTCGCGGTCGCGATCCCCGGCCTGCCGGACCCCGGACCACTCACGACCTGGGCGTTGCCCCTGGTCCGGCTGCTCAGCGACGCGCTCGCCACGCTGACCGTCGGGATGCTGGTCACAGCGGCGTTCCTGCTGCCCGGGGACGGGCCGAGCGTGGCCCCGCACGGCTGGCTGCTGCTACGTCGCGCCGGCGCCCTGTCCCTCGGGTGGGCGGCCATCGCCCTGGCGCTGATCGTACTGACGGTCTCGGACCTGCTCGGCGTTCCACCGCAGCGGCTCAGTACCGCCGTGGTGGTCAGCTTCGCGTCCTCGATCTCCCAGGGACGGGCCCTTCTGCTGCAGGCCGGGCTGGCCCTGACCGTGGCGGTACTCGCCCGGGTGGGCGTGTCGCGCGGCCTCGCCGCCACGGCGACGGTGCTCGCACTGATCGCGGTGACACCGCCAGCATTCACCGGGCACGCCGCCGGAGCGGGCAATCACCAGATCGCGGTCAGCAGCCTCGTCCTGCACGTCCTGGCCGCCGCGCTGTGGATCGGCGGCCTCGCCGCGCTGCTGGCCGTCCGCCGCAGCCGGCACCTCACCGACACCGCCGGCCGATACAGCCGCCTCGCCCTGGGCTGCTTCACCGCCGTCGCAATCAGCGGACTCACCAACGCCGCCGTACGCCTCGGCACGCTGGATCAGCTGTGGCAGTCGAGGTACGGATGGCTGGTGGCCGGCAAGCTGGTCGCGCTGGTGATCCTCGGCGTCGCCGGCGCGGCGCACCGGTCCCGGACCCTGCCGGCCCTGCACGCAGGCAAACCGGGCGCGTTCCGGCGGCTGGCCGCCGGGGAACTGATCGTGTTCGCCGCCACCCTGGGGCTGGCTGTGGCGCTGTCGCGCAGCCCCACCCCGGTGGCGACCAACCCCGCCGACGCCGAGCCGCTGACCGAACTGCTCGGTTTCCCGATGCCCGCAGCCCCCACCCCGGGCAACCTGCTCGGCCAGCCCCTGCCGGACCTGTTCTTCCTCACCCTCACCGCCGGTGCGGCCGCCGCCTACCTCGCCGGGGTACGGCGGTTGCGCCGGGCCGGACACCGCTGGCCGATCGCTCGCACGGCTAGCTGGCTCGCCGGCCTGCTGGTCCTCGCCGCGTTCACCGGCCTCGGTGTGGCGCGCTACGCGTACGTGCTGTTCAGCGCCCACATGGCGCAACACATGGTGCTGTCCATGCTGGTGCCGATCCTGCTCGTCGGCGGCGCTCCGGTCACCCTCGCGCTGCGCGCCCTGCGCCGCCCGGCCGACCCGCAGGTCCGCGGCGCCCGGGAGTGGCTAATGCTCGCCCTGCACAGCCGGCCCACCAAACTGCTCACCCACCCACTGGTCGCGCTCGGCATCTACACCGGCAGCCTCTTCGGGCTCTATTTCAGCGACCTGCTCGGCACGCTGATGCGCTCCCACCTCGGCCACCTCGCCATGCTGGTCCACTTCGTGGCCTCCGGCTACCTGCTGTTCTGGGTGCTCATCGGCGTCGACCCGGGCCGGCCCAGAATCCCCCACCCGATTCTCGTGCTCATCCATCTGGCGGCGATGATGGCCCACGGGTTCTTCGGCCTGGTGCTCATGCAGACCACCACCGTCATCGCCCCGGACTGGTACACCTCCGTCCACCCCGCCTGGGCGTCTTCCCTACTGGTGGACCAGAAGCTGGGCGCGGGCATCGCCTGGGCGTTCGGCGAGATCCCCGCCGCCGCCGTCATGATCCTCCTCGTGCGCCAGTGGATCCGCGCCGACCAGCGGGAACAGGCCCGCCTCGACCGCGCCGCCGACCGCGCCGAGGCCACTGGCGAAGAGGACGAGCTGACCCACTACAACGCCTTCCTCGCCGCCGCCAGGCAGGCCGACCAAGAGCAGCACCGGCGGCAGCGCCCGTAGCCGACCCTGTCCCGCCCCTCCCGTTAGGCCACGTCGCAGCAGGTAGCGGTGCCCGCCAACCGCTTCATGGCTGGGAACCGGCGGGCCGCTTCACGTCATTGAAACGCCGCGGCCCGCGCGACGCGGGCCGTCTCCGGCGTCTGCAACGGCGACGCTCGGCCGACCGCTGCGAGGTTGCGGGCGGAGCGATGGCTGTCGCTGGCGGTCACTCGGTCCGGGAGGTGCGCTGCCGGTGGGCGGCCAGGACGAGGTCGACGAGCAGGAAGGCGAGGAGGCTGATTCCCAGCAGGGGCAGGAAGACCCCGAAGATGACGGCGACTAAGGCCACGGCCACCAGCCCGGGCCACGGCAGCGCCCGCAGACCACCACGCCGCACGGCCGGGCCGGGACGCCACCGGGCGGCGGTGGTGGGGCGCCGCTGCCACCACATCCGGTAGCCGAGCACCACCATCACGACCAGCCCCATGGCGAGGCCGGCGAGGGCAATCTGGTTCGGCAGTCCGAACAGGACGCCCATGTGGATGTCAACGCCCCAGCGGGCGAGCTTGGCCATGAACGGGTAGTCGGCAAAGCGCACGCTGTCGGTGACGGCCAGGGTGGCGGGGTCGACGGCCGCGGCGTCCACGGCGGTCGGGAAGGCGCGGTGGACCTCCGTGACGGTCCAAGTGGCCCCCGCCCCGGCGGGTAACCCGATCTCGACCTGGTCGGAGGTGATGTCGGCCGCCCGCGCGGCGGCGAGCACCTTGTCGATGTCGCTGGCGTCCGCACCATGCGTCCCGCCGGTTGCGGCACCGTGGTCGGCGTGGCCGCCCGTGGCGTCCGCAGCCGAACCCAAAGCCGTCGTGGTGACCAGGGCCGGGGTGGACCAGCCCAGGCGAGACCGCAGCTCGGTGACGTTCTCCCCGGCAAGGCGCGACCAGGTCAGGCCGGTGGCCGACAAGGCCAGCAGGCCGAGCACCAGCCACACCCCCAGCGCGCCGTGCCAGGAACGGGTCCGGACCCGGCCCCGCGCGCCCGACTCTGGGACCAGAAGGGCGCGTGCCGATCGGCGAGCACGGACCCGGGCCACCCACAGCGTGAGCCCGCCCAGCGCCACCACCCACAGCCAGGACGCGGCGAGCTCGCTGTAGAGCCGGCCCACCTCCCCCAGATGCAACGACCGGTGCAACTGGTCGATCCAGGAGCGCACCGGCAGGGAGCCGCTGGTGCCGTACACCTTTTCCTGACCCAACACGGCGCCGGTCGCGGGGTCGACGAAGACCGCATGCCGGTAGGACTCCGCCATGGTGCCGTCGTCGAACAGCACCCGCGTGGTACCGCCCTCGGGAGCCGGCCGGACCGCGACCAGACCCCGCACCGTGCTCACCTTCGTCGCGGCGGCGACCTGCTCGGCCAACGGCACCCGCGCCGACGAGGAAACCGCCGGCGCTTCGAGCAGGTCGGCGTAGACCACCCGTTCCACCTGAGGACTGAGCGCGTAGAGCCCACCGCTGGCCGCTGCCACCAGCAGGAAGGGGGCAACGAGGACACCCGCGTAGAAGTGAAGACGCAGGACCAGGGGCCGCAGCAGCGACCACACCCCCCGCCGCGCGGGCCGCGCCGCGGTATCGGAAGTCTGGTCGATCGTGGTGTCGCTGTCCACGGTCAAGGCAGAACTCCTCGTTCAGGGTGCGACGGCACCGGCCTTACCGGCGCTGCCAAGGAGGGTCACGCACCGGTTGGATCAGTCATAGAGTCGTCCGCCGGTCCTCGCTGGTTCCCGGAACGCCGAAATATATTGACGTCGGTTGAGGGTTCCTCGCACCACGCGCACTGCTGACCGACGCCGGGCAACCGGCACCGGCTGCTCGCAGGTCAGTGGTACCGGCCCACCGCATGCCGCCGCAGGCATCACTCCGCTCAGGCCAGGTTGATCGTGTACTGCGCGGTGTGCACCTTCCCGTCGACCTGGAAGTCGAAGAACGCCCGATACCGGCCCATGCTCGGTGCCGTCAGCCAAACCTTGACCGCCCCGTCGACCAGTTCCTGCTCTGGGTGGACATGCACGTAGCCCAGATCGCCCTCGCGGACCACGACCAGGTGCCCGTACGCGCCCAGATAGCGCTGCAACTGGACCGGCCCAGGGGTGCCGGTGCGGCTGACCCGGAAGAGCATCGGCGCTGCCACCCCCACTGTGGGCGTGCCGTCCATCGACACCGTGAACGGCCCGGCCATCGCCTGCGGCTGCACCGGCGGCAACGCGGCCGGGGTGTACGCGCCCGGCACGTCGTGGTCGACGCCCAGGACCAGCGGCAACGGGCCGCCGTCGGTCCCGGTCAGGGAGAAATCGGCGTAGACGCGGTATCCACCGGCCCGGGCCAGCTTCAACGGGACGCTCCAGGTGCCGTCGGGCGCCATGGTGGGGTGCAGATGCTGGTATCCGCTCAGGTCGCGACCCACCACGATCAAGTGCAACGGCTTGTCGTGTACGACGGTGAAGCGCGTCGCCGCCTGCCGGTCAGCTCCGACGATCCGGAACCGGTAGTCCACGCTCACCCCGGCCGGCTGGGACCGCCGCATCGGCTGCAGCGTGTATCCACCGGCGCTGACCGTCGTCCCGGTCGCCTGCGTCTGGCCCGCGCTGCCGTCACCCGGATGTGAGTGCGCCCCGGTACCCGGCGCATGCTGATGCCCGTCCCCCGCCACCAGTGCCCGCTGCACGGCGGGCGGCCCGCCTGCGGTTGTCGTGAGCGTCGGCGCGCCGGTGGGGGTCCGCGCGTCGCCCGTACCGATCCGCCCGATCCCGAACCCGGCCAGCAACGCCACCACCAACCCGGCGACGAGCAATGCGGAACGCGTGTTGCTCAACCAACGCCCGAGCGTCAGGGCTGGGTCGGCCATGTCGGAAGCCCCCACCCGGCCGGCGGTCACGGGCCGCGCCGTGGCGACGGCGCTCGCCGATGTCGCCTCCTGTCCGGCCGCCGACGGCGCGGTCACGGCGATGCCAACCGCCCCGTTCTTCCGCGTCGCCGGGGCGGCGGCCCGTCGTCGCTTGCCGCCGGAGCCCGACGCGGCGGCCGTGCCGTTGGCGCCGGCGCGACCGGCCGCGCCCGTTCTGCCCTTGGAGCGGGGGCCGGCGCTCTGCCGGCGAGCGGCCGCGCCCGAGCTGCGGTCCCGGCCGGAGGCCCTGCCTACGGGAGCCGGGCGGCGGCGCCAGTTCACGATGCCGGCCACGGCCGCCGCGACTGCCACCGCCCAGCCGGTCCACGCCACCCAACCGAGGCCGCCCTCGTCATCCTGGGCCGTCGAAGGAGCGGCCACCGCGGGCGGGGACGCCGACAGCGATGGCGCGGCCGGCGGGGTCGACGGCACGGGTAGCGCGGCCGGCGCAGCCGACGAATGCCCCGACCCGTGCCCGGACGACGCGTGCTGCTCGGCGGCCGCCACCAGCGACGGATCCGGCTGACTGGTCGGCGGGCGCCATCCCGGCGCCGCTGCCGTCACCCGCCCCGTGTAGCGGAAGCTCATCGTGCCCCGCACAGGCTCACCGTCCGAGGCCACCGACAGGTAGCTCACCGAGTACTGCCCCGCCGCCGGCAGATGCGCCAGCGTCACCACCGCCGGGAACCCCGTCGAGTACTCGCGCGGCTCGAACTTCCCCGCGACCAGGAAGTACTCCCGTACCGGCTTGTCCAGCGGCTTGGGCGACCCATGGTTCCAGCCGTTGTCGACCCGTCCGCCACCCGGCGCGGTGATCGTGAAGTACGCGTTGTCGGCGACCCGCTCCGTGAAGTAGAGCTGCACTGCCGCCAGCGGCTCGTTCACAGTCACACCCTCGGCCGGTGTGGACATCGCCAAGGTGCCGTGAGCTGCCGCGGGCGAGGCGAACCCGAGGACCGCGACCGCTGAGACGAGGACACACGCGAGCAGGCCCGAGGCCGCGCGTCCAGGAGCCGGAGGGAGACGACGCATCAGAGCATCCTCGCGACGGGGAGGCTTTAGTCAAGGCATCGACAACTTTTTATTCAAATAGCAAAAGTTCTGCCCGCTCTGGCTCAACATACGAGCAGAGTCCACGAAACTTCCTCCGCCAGGACGCCGAGCTACCCAACCCCACTGCGGGGCGGCAGCCCCGAAAACATCCGCAGCGTGGAGGACCAGACGTGGACGACAACACACGGACGACCCGCTTGGCCCTTGCCGCCGGCGACGGCGACCAGGCCGCGGCATCCGCGTTCATCCGCGCCACCCAGCAGCAGGTATGGCGGCTCATCGCCCACCTCGCCGGGCCTAACGAGGCCGACGACCTGACTCAGGAAACCTACCTGCGGGCGCTGCGCAGCCTGCCCAGGTTCACCGCCGCCTCCTCCGCCCGCACCTGGCTGTTCGTGATCGCCCGACGGGTCGTCGTCGACCACCACCGCGCCGCAGCCGCTCGACCTCAGCCCTCCCAGCTGGAAGACTCGTACACCGCCACACACTCGAGAGCCGCCCGTGGCTTCCCGGTCGAGGACAAGGTCATTCTGCGACAGCTTCTGGACCACCTCTCACCCGAGCGGCGGGAAGCATTCGTCGCCACGCAGGTGCTCGGCCTCTCGTACGCCGAAGCCGCACAGGTCTGCGACTGCCCCGTCGGCACGATCCGGTCCCGGGTCGCCCGCGCCCGCGACGACCTCATCACTGCCATGGCCGACGCCGACATCACCGGCAGCCGGGAACGCCGCTCCAGCTGACCTGGCGAGGTCGTAGTTGGATGGCGCCGGAGCCGGGTCTACTGGTTGACGGGCAAATCGACGGTTCTGGTGGCCCAGCGGGCCAGCAGGGCCGGGTCGTGGGTGATCAGCAGGACCCCTGCGGCGTGCTGGCGTTGGTAGTCGGTGATGACGGCGGCAAGGTGGGCCTGGGTGGAGGCGTCGAGCATGGCGGTGGCCTCGTCGCAGATGAGGTGGGCGGGCTGGTGGACGAGGGCGCGGGCCAGGCAGGCGCGTTGCAGTTGGCCGCCGCTGACGGCGTGCGGACGCCGGGTGAGCAGGTCCGGGGTGAGGCCGACGAGGTCGGCCAGCTCCGCCGCGCGCCTGGACGCCTCGTGCGTGGGAGTGCCGGTGGCGCGCAGTGGTTCGGCGATAAGGTCGGCGAGGTTGAGCCGGGGGTCGGTGGCGGCGCGGGGGCTCTGGAACAGGATCGCGACCCGGGTCCGCAGGGCGGCGGGCAGCCGGTGCCGGACCCCGGTACGGGCCGGTCCCGACCGGCTTACGGTTGAACTCGGCGGTGTTGACGTCCTGACCGGCGAAGGCCTTTTGCTGGCACGATGCCCAGCGCCAACCGCTGCAGGAACGGCGCGTAGGCGTACTTGAGTGTGAACACCACGGTCGACGGGTCCGGCGCGGCGACCGAGGCGAGCATGTCCAGATCCGAGCGCAGCGTGGAGTCGACCTTCGGGTCCAGCACCGCCTGGTAGGTGAAGACGACATCCTGGGCGGTCAGCGGGCTGCCGTCGTGGAACAGCACAGGGTCGCGCAGCTTCGCCGTGACCGTCTCCCCGTCGGCGGAGACGGTAGGCAGCTCCCGGGCCAGCGCCGGCACCAGTTGGTTGCGGGCGTCGCGGGCCACCAGACCGTCGAAGATCAACGAACCGCCGTCGACGCCGTAGTTCAGCACGGGGTTCAGGGTGTCCGGCTCACCCGAGGTCGCCACGACCAGCGTTCCGGCACCGCGCGCGGCGTCCGTCGGCGTCGCCGGCGACGAGCAGCCCGCTGCGACCAGGACAGCAGCGGCCAGGACGGCAGCGGCCAGCGCCGCCACTCGGGTGGACAGAGGCTAACCGATTTGATTATCGATGATCAGTGACCATAGGTTGGCCTGTGTGGAACGTTTCGGCTTTCCAAGGCCGGGAAGCGTGTCGGTGTTCACCCCGTGCACGTTTGGGTTGGCTCGGGGAGGGTTCCGGTGGTGCGGGTCGGCGGTAGGGCCGGTTTTTGTGGATCGGTGTTGAGGCGTTGAATCGGTGAGCGGGAAGCTGCGGCTGGCCGAGGGTGAGGCCGCCCGCACCGCGTGTGCCCGCGCTGTGCTGCGCACCGGCGTGGACAAGGCAACCGGCGAGGTCCTGTCTCCGGCGGTGCTGGCGCGGCGGGTTGGTTGGTGTGCCGATCTGGTTGTCCCGCACCGGGTTTGATGGAGACATCGAAACCTGGGAGGAACACCTGCGATGCCCGCACCGAAGAAGTACAACGATGAGCTGCGTGAGCGTGCGACTCGGTTGGCGGTCGAGGCCCGCCGGGATCCGGCCAGCGCGGTCGGAGCGATCCGGCGGATCGCTGGTCAGCTCGGGGTTCATCCGGAGGCGTTGCGCACGTGGGTGAAGAAGGCCGAGACCGACGCCGGGCAGCGGCCGGGCACCACCAGCGGCGACGCCGAACGCATCGCCGCTCTCGAACGGGAAGTGCGTGAGCTGCGGCGGGCGAACCAGATCCTGAAGTCCGCGGCGAGTTTCTTCGCGGCGGAGCTGTGCGCCATGTAGCGCTGATTGATCGAGGAGGGGTGAGAGACCTTTCCCGCCGGGTCGTCGCAGCGGCCTGGTGAAGCCTGAGGGCAGCCTGATCCGTGCAACGGCGGTGAGGGTGGCAAGCGGCCCTGACGAGGGCGGGACGTGCCGGGACTGCCAGACGGTGCGGGCCTGTTCGGCGAGGCCAGACGGTGTAACGCGAGTGAACCAGTGGTTGAAGCTCCGTAACAGCGAAGCCGGCTCGAAACCTGGTGGATCTGGGCCGGTGTGCAGTGCACGACCGCCACGATCATGTGGTGGTCGACTCCGAAGCCGTGTAGCTCCAACGGTGGGGAGGCCGCGGTGAAGGTCTGCGGCGTAGCCGTGGCGATGCTGCCGGAGTAGAGCTGGGCACCTCGCTGGCCGATCGATCGATAAGTGAACGTGGGAACCGACCGGTTGTCCGCCCGCTGGCTGTCTATCCAGGACGGTCGCGGGCAGGTGAGTTGCCGCTGATGGGTGGCTGGTCGGGGCGGAGGCCTCGTAGTAGTCGCGGGCGTGACGACCCGCCGTCGGGGTCCGGGAGAGCCGGACGCAGGGCGAAGGGGGCCAGCAAGTCAAGCAGTACGGATGCCGGAATGCCAGGAGGTTGTCGCCGGTGAATACCGACGAGCTGGAGTCGGCCCTTCGTCGGGCCGAAGACCGGGTACTGGGGATCCAGACCAAGCTGCACCGTTGGGCTCGTGATGATCCTCGTCGCGTGTTCGACGACCTGTTCAACCTCGTCACCGATCGAGCGTTCCTGTTGGTGGCGTGGAATCGGGTGCGGAGCAACAAGGGCGCCAAGACCGCTGGGGTGGACGGCGCGACCGCGCTGTCCATCGTCGTGCGGGTCGGGGTCGAGGAGTTCCTCGACATGCTGCGGGCCTCGCTGAAGGATCGCAGCTTCCGGCCGGTGCCGGTGCGGGAGCGGATGATTCCCAAGCCCGGTGGCAAGCTGCGCCGGTTGGGGATCGCTACGATCACCGACCGGGTGGTGCAGGCGTCGATGAAGCTGGTGTTGGAGCCGATCTTCGAGGCGGATTTCCTCCCGTGTTCCTACGGGTTCCGCCCGGGACGCCGGGCCCATGACGCGGTGGCCGAGATCCGTTACCTGGCTACGAGACCACGCAGCTACGAGTGGGTCGTGGAAGGTGACATCAAGGCCTGCTTCGACGAGATCGACCACGCTTGCCTGATGGCACGGGTGCGTGGCCGTATCGCCGATAAGCGCGTGCTGGACCTGGTGAAGGCGTTCCTGAAGTCGGGCATCCTCGGCGAGGACCGCCAACTGCGGGAGACCAACGCCGGCACTCCGCAAGGGTCGATCCTGTCCCCGCTGCTGAGCAACATCGCCTTGTCGGTGCTGGACGAGTATGTCGCCCAGCGCCCTGGTGGCCCGTCCACCAGCAAGGTCGAGAAAGCTCGGCGGCTTCGGCACGGCCTGCCGAACTTCAAGCTTGTCCGGTATGCCGACGACTGGTGCCTGATGATCAAAGGCAGCCAGGCGGACGCCGAAGCGCTGCGGGACGAGATCGCCGGGGTCCTGGCCACGATGGGCCTGCGCCTGCCAGAGGCCAAGACTCTGATCACCCACATCGACGAGGGAATGGACTTCCTCGGCTGGCGCATCCAGCGTCATCGCAAGAGGGGGACCAACCGGCATTTCATCTACACCTATCCGGCCAAGAAGTCGCTCAAAGCGGTGATGGCCAAGGTGAAGACCCTGTGCCGGCAGGTCGAGGTGAACCAGCCGCTGGACGACCTGATCCGCAGGCTCAACCAAGCGGTACGGGGCTGGTGCGCCTACTTCCGGCCCGGCGTATCGTCGGCGACCTTCGCCTACCTCAGCCACTACCTGTGGCAGACGGTCTGGCGATGGCTCCGGCGAAAACACCGCCGGACCACCTGGAAGGAACTGCGCCGCCGCTACTGCGACGGCGGATGGTGGCCCCACGGACAACGGGAACTGTTCGACCCGGAGAAACTGAGCACCACTCGGTACCTCTACCGCGGCGCGAACATCCCCACTCCCTGGCCAACCACCTAACGACGAGACACCACGACCCCGCACGGGACTTGTGGAGAGCCCGGTGCATTGAAAGGTGCACGCCGGGTTCGGGAAGCGGCCCGCAGAAACAGACCGACCAAAAAAAAAAAAAAATCGGAACTGCGCTGCGGGCCGACTTCACGGACCGTCCGTCGCGATGAAGGTCGATTTCGTCGACTCCCAGAAGGCCGAGCACGGTGTCCAGCCGGTCCTGCAGGCGCTGCAAGACACGCCGGCACAGATCGCACCGTCGACCTACTACGCCGCCAAGACCCGTCCGGCCAGCGCCCGCTGCCGGCGCGATGAGGAGCTGACCGCGGTGATCGAGCGGATCCACGCGGAGAACTACGGCGTCTACGGCGCCCGCAAGATCTGGCATGACCTGCACCGCCAAGGGGTGCGGGTGGCCCGGTGCACGGTCGAGCGGCTGATGCGTGAGTCCGGGCTGCGTGGGCTGCTGCGCGACAAGTCGCCCCGCACGACCCGCCCGGCAGGCGAGACCAGCCGCCCTGCTGACCTGGTCAGACGGGACTTCACCGCAGCGGGCCCGAACCAGCTGTGGGTCGCGGATCTGACCTACGTGCGCACCAGCGTGGGCTGGGTGTACGCCGCGTTCGTCCTCGACGTGTACTCCCGCATGATCGTCGGCTGGCAGGTGTCTACGTCGCTCTACGCGGATTTGGCTCTCGACGCGTTGAAGATGGCGATGTGGCGCCGCGAGAATCAAGGCGCTGACCTGGGCGGACTCGTCCATCATTCCGACCGGGGAGTCCAGTATCGAGCGATTCGCTACAGCCAGCGGCTGGCCGAGGCCGGCGCCGTCGCCTCGGTCGGCTCCAAGGGCGACTCGTACGACAACGCCATGGCCGAGGCGTTCAACTCCCTGTACAAGGCCGAACTCGTCCGGAACAAGGGCCCGTGGCGCGGGCTCGACGACCTGGAGATGGCCACCGTCGAGTACATCGACTGGTACAACAACCGACGCGTGCGCCACGAGGCGCCGTATCACCGAGTGGAGGTGAGAGACCTTCACCGCCTGGCCGTCGCAGCGGTCGGGTGAAGCTGGGGGCAGCCTGAGCCGGGGGACGCCGGGGAGGGTGGCAAGCAGCCCCGACAACGTCGGGACGGTCCGGAACTGCCAGACGGGCCGGGTCCGGCTAGCAAGGCCAGCAGGCGTAACGCGAGTGAACCAGCGTCTGAAGCTCCGTAAGGGTTGTACCGGCTCGAA
>NZ_JBIAHQ010000013.1:121674-199246 GCF_042870725.1 Micromonospora sp. NPDC006431 | reverse complement strand
GGGGGGGGCGGGCGGGCGGCGCGCGGGGGGGGGGGGGCGGGGGGGGGGGGGGGGGGGGGGGCGGGGGGGGGGGGGGGGGGGGGGGGGGGTGGGGGGGGGGGGGGGGGGGGGGCCCCCCCCCCCCCCCCCGCCGGCACGAAACTACATCGGGCGGACGTTGTCCGCCTGCGGGCCCTTCTGCCCCTGGGTCACCTCGAACTCGACCTTCTGACCCTCCTGCAGCTCGCGGTAGCCGCTGCTCTGGATGGCCGAGTAGTGGACGAACACGTCCGGACCCCCGCCGTCCTGCTCGATGAAGCCGAAGCCCTTTTCCGAGTTGAACCACTTGACCGTGCCGGTTGCCATGCGTCTCTCCCTGTTCAAAGCGGGTGAGCACCGGCCGCGGCCGATGATCGCCCTGTACCTTCTCGACAGTAACCGGCCGAACCGGGATCTGCTGGCGGAAGTGCCGGGCGTGCCTCGCGAATACGCGTCGAGCGGAAAAATCCCTCCGGGTGGAGTCGGCACCCGGCATGCTTGGCCCGATGAGGGCACAGACCGCGCTGGCCGACCTGGAACGGGAGATCGCCGCGCCCGGCGGCGGCCTGGACCGGCTCCGGCTGGTCGCCACGCCGTTCGTGCCCGAGGTACGGCTGCACGTCGCCGAGGACGCGATCCTCTGGTGGGCCCGGATGGAGGCGGCCGCCGGACAGCCGCTGCCGCCGCCGTACTGGGCGTCGGTCTGGGCCGGCGGCCAGGCGTTGGCCCGCCACCTGCTCGACCATCCCGAGCTGGCCGCCGGCCGGCGGGTGCTCGACCTGGCCGCCGGGTCCGGGCTGGTGGCCATCGCCGCGGCGCTCGCCGGGGCGGCGCGGGTGGTCGCCAACGACGTCGACCCGTACGCGGTCGCCGCCGTCACGGTCAACGCCCGGGCCAACCGGGTGGCCGTGGCCGCCACCGCCGGCGACCTGCTGGACGGCACCGTCCGCACCGACCTGCTGCTGGCCGGGGACATCCTTTACGACGCCGTGCTGGCCGAGCGGGTGCTGCCGTTCCTGCAGCGGGCCGCCGACCGGGGTGTCCAGGTGCTGGTCGGCGACCCCGACCGGGGACACCTGCCGCCGGACCGGCTGGAGGTGGTGGCCAGCTACCCGGTGCCGACCACCGAGCCCTCGGTCGACTCCCCGGTACGCCGGGTGCAGGTGCTGCGTCCCCGATGACCGGTGCGGGCCGGTTCGGGGCGACCCCGAGCCGAAATCAGGGGAGGGTGGGGGATCCGGCCGGATGTGCGCCCGTAGCGGGGGCCATACCGTACGCGGCATGACGGATCTGCTGGAGGTCGGGGAGCTGCCCACCACCCTGCTGATGGGGATGCTGGGCATGGTCATGCTCGCCGACGCCGTACCCCTGATCGGGGTGCTGGTGCCCGGCGACGCCGCGGTGCTCGCCGCGGTCGGCGCGGGCCGGCCGGCGACCGGGCTGGCCACCGTGGCGGCGGTGGTGGCCGGCTGCCTCGCCGGCTGGTCGCTGAGCTTCCTGGCCGGGCGGCGCTGGGGCGAGCGGCTGCGGCGCAGCCGGCTGGGTGACTGGATCGGTGAGTCGCGCTGGGTGGCCGCCGAGGCGCTCCTGCACCGCGGCGGCGGCCGGATGGTGCTGGTCGCCCCGTTCCTGCCGGTGTTCAACGCGCTGCTGCCGCTGGCCGCCGGCGGACTGCGGATGCCGTACCGGAGGTTCGTGGCCTGCGCGGCGCTCGGTGCGACGCTCTGGGCCGGCGCCTACGTGGCGCTGGGCATCGCCGCCCGGGCGCTGGCCGGGCTGCTGCCCGGGGTGCCGAACCCGACGGTGCTCACCATGGCGGTCGGCCTGCTGCTCGCCGCTCCGGTGCTGCTCGGCACCCGGCGCCGGCTCCGCGCGGTGACCGGCGCGGGCGCGGCGTCCTGAGTGGGCCGGCCGGAAACCTGACGCCGTCGGCGCCGACCCGCCGGGCCGGCGCCGACGGGCGGCTCACCAGCCGCGGGCCCGCCACTGCGGCAGGGCAGGGCGCTCGGCGCCCAGCGTGCTGTCCTTGCCGTGCCCCGGGTAGAACCAGGTCTCGTCCGGCAGCCGGTCGAACAGCTTGTGCTCGACGTCGTCGATGAGCTGCCCGAACCGCTCCGGGTCCCGGTCGGTGTTGCCGACGCCGCCCGGGAAGAGGCTGTCGCCGGTGAACAGGTGCGGGATGCCGGACGGGTCGCGGTAGAGCAGCGCGATCGAGCCCGGGGTGTGGCCCTTGAGGTGGATCACCTGCAGGCCGCAGCCACCGACCGCGACGGTGTCGCCCTCGTGGAGCGGCTCGGCGGGGATCGGCAGCCCCTCGGCGTCGTCGGCGTGCACCAGCGGGCGGGCGCCGGTCTTGGCGACCACCTCCTCCAGGGCCACCCAGTGGTCCATGTGCCGGTGTGTGGTGACCACCGCGGTGAGCCCGCCGTCGCCGACCAGGTCGAGCAGGCGCGGCGCCTCGTTCGCGGCGTCGATCAGCAGCTGCTCGCCAGTGTCCCGGCAGCGCAGCAGGTAGGCGTTGTTGTCCATCGGACCCACCGACACCTTGGTGATGGTGAGCCGGTCGAGCTCGCGGACGGCCGGCTCGCCGCCGGGCGTGACGTCTCCGGTGTAGGTCATGGGACAGCTATATCCATTCCGGTGGGTTCGGCAGGGTACCGTCGGGGGTGACGGTGAGCACCTCGCCCGCGGTGCGGCCGATCAGCCAGGCGGCGAGGTCCGGCGCGGCGCCGGAGACCGTGGGCGCGCCGGCCGGGTCGCCGATGCCCAACTCGTGGCAGCCGCTGCCGGGGAAGCGCAGCACCATCGCGGGTGCGGCGGCCCGGTCGGCCAGGTCGGCGGCGACCTCGTGCAGCAGCCGGTGGCTGAACGCCTCCGGCCAGTCCGCGGGCCGGTAGCCGGCGGCCAGATCCACGTGGTGCACCTCCACCTCGCGCAGCCGGCCCCAGACCAGCAGGGCGGCCACCCGGGGGCCGCGTGGTGTCCGCACCGTCGCGGTCCACGCCTCGGGCGGCATGGCCGCGACCGCCGCGGCGAACCGGTCCGCGGACCGGCGCAGGTCGTCCAGGTGGGCGGCCGGCGGCCGGGCGGCGCCGGCCTCGATGTCGGCGACCCGGGCCGCCGGGCTGGTGTACATCGGGACGGCCTCGCCGGTGCGGGCGGCGGTGAGCAGGTTGACGAAGCCGTCGGCGTTGCGGGCCAGGTGGGTCAGCACATGCCCGCGGGTCCAGCGCGGCAGCAGCGAGGCGGCGGCGACGTCCGCGGCGTCGAAGGCGGCCACGGTACGCAGCAACCGGGCGGTGGCGTCGGCCACCTCGCCGGTCAACAGCAGCGGATCGTTGCTCACGGCGCCACCTCGGTTCGCGACTGCGGGGCTCGCAAACCCGGCTCACTCCTCGCGCTCACGCCGCCACCTCGGTTCGCGACTGCGGGCTCGCAAAACCGGCTCACTCCTCGCGCTCACGCCGCCACCTCGGTTCGCGACTGCGGGCTCGCAAAACCGGCTCACTCCTCGCGCTCACGCCGCCACCTCGGTTCGCGACTGCGGGGCTCGCAAACCCGGCTCACTCCTCGCGCTCACGCCGCCACCTCAGTTCGCTCGCCGGCGGCGCGAGGCGCCCTGCCACAGAGCCTGATGGTTCGCTCGCTGCGCTCGCTCACGAACCGACCCTAACGGTCGGGCGCCGCCGCGTCGTCGGGGAAATCGCTTTCGGCGCGTCGGCCCGCGCCCTTACCGTCGGTCCGACGGCTACAGGTCGCGGCGCGGCGTCAGACGCGCCGAGCTGAAGTCGTCGCAGAACGCGGCACCGGGAGTCGGGACGGAGGTGGTGAGCATGCCGGTCCTAGCACGCGTGTTCCGCCATGAACCCCCTCGACACCGATGAGGACACCATGACACTCGATCTGACCGCCCTCGGCTGGGACGCCGACTGGGCGGCACACGTACGACGGCGCACCGACCACCGTCCGGGCCGGGTGGCCCGGGTCGACCGGGGGATCTGTACCGTGCTGTGCCCGGAGGGCCCGGTCCGGGCCAGCCTGGGCGGCGCGGTGCTGGCCGCCGCCGCCCGCGACCTGGCCGCGCTGCCCTGCGCCGGTGACTGGGTGCTGCTGGCCACCTGGCCGGACGGGCCGGTGACCGTCGAGACGGTGCTGCCCCGCCGCACCGCGCTGGTCCGCCGGACCGCCGGCAAGGACGCCAGCGGCCAGGTGCTCGCCGCCAACCTGGACGCCGCCGCGGTGGTGGAACCGGTGCACCCCGAGCCGGACACCGCGCGGATCGAGCGGCTGCTCTCCCTGGCCCACGAGTCCGGGGCCGAGCCGCTGCTCGTACTCACCAAGACGGACCTGGCCGCCGACCCGGCGGCGGTCGCCCGGCAGCTCGAAGCCGTCGCGCCCGGGGTGCCGGTGCTGCCGGTCAGCGCCGAGCGCGGCGCCGGGCTGGGCCCGCTGCGCCGGTACGTCGCGCCGGGGCGGACGCTCGGGCTGCTCGGGCCCTCCGGCGCGGGCAAGTCGAGCCTGGTCAACGCGCTCGCCGGGGCGGACGTGATGCGGACCCAGGCGATCCGCCGGGTGGACGGCAAGGGCCGGCACACCACCACCTGGCGGGCGCTGGTGCCGATCCCCGGCGGGGGCGCGGTGCTGGACACCCCGGGCGTCCGGGCGGTCGGCCTGCTGGACGGCTCGGCTGGGCTGGACCGGGCCTTCGCGGACATCGCCGAGCTCGCCGCCGGCTGCCGCTACGCCGACTGCGCACACGAGGCCGAGCCGGCCTGCGCGGTGCGGGCGGCACTGGAGAGCGGGGAGCTGTCCGTCCGGCGCTGGGAGAGCTGGCGCCGGCTCCAGCGGGAGGTGGCGTACGAGAGCCGGCGCCGGCAGGCCCGGCTGGCCGCCGAGCGGCGGGGAAGCTGGCGGGGCGAGCGGCGGCGCACGGCGCGTCCGGCGTCGCCGCCGGCTCCCGGCGGATACTGAGTCGAGCACCGGTCGCGCCGGCCCCTCGGAGCCGGCGCGACCGGGCCGACCTGGGGGAATGTGCGCACGACGAAAGTTGTCGTACCTCGGGGCTAGAGTTGCTCGGGCGTCTTCCCTGCGCCTCGACAACCTCGAAAACCGCTCAGACCACGCTCCGAGCGGACAGATCCGCCTCACATTCTTTCTCCGGGAGCACACGCACCGTGGCCGACCGACTGATCATCCGTGGCGCGCGCGAGCACAACCTCCGTGACGTCAGTCTCGACCTGCCCCGGGACGCCCTGATCGTCTTTACCGGCCTCTCCGGGTCGGGCAAGTCGAGCCTGGCGTTCGACACCATCTTCGCCGAGGGCCAGCGCCGCTACGTCGAGTCACTGTCGTCGTACGCCCGGCAGTTCCTCGGCCAGATGGACAAGCCCGACGTCGACTTCATCGAGGGGCTCAGCCCCGCGGTCTCCATCGACCAGAAGTCCACCTCGCGCAACCCGCGCTCCACCGTCGGCACCATCACCGAGGTCTACGACTACCTCCGGCTGCTGTTCGCCCGCATCGGCGAGCCGCACTGCCCGATCTGCGGCGAGCGGATCTCCCGGCAGACCCCGCAGCAGATCGTCGACCGGGTGCTCGGCATGGCCGAGGGCACCCGGTTCATGGTGCTCGCCCCGGTGGTGCGCGGCCGCAAGGGCGAGTACGTCGACCTCTTCGCCGAGCTGCAGGCCAAGGGCTACGCCCGGGCCCGCGTCGACGGCGTGGTGCATCCGCTGACCGAGCCGCCCAAGCTCAAGAAGCAGGAGAAGCACACCATCGAGGTGGTCATCGACCGGCTCAGCGTCAAGGCCAGCGCCAAGCAGCGGCTGACCGACTCGGTCGAGGCGGCGCTCGGCCTCTCCGGCGGCCTGGTGCTGCTCGACTTCGTCGACCTGCCCGAGGACGACCCGGCCCGGGAGCGCCGCTACTCCGAGCACCTGGCCTGCCCCAACGACCACCCCCTCGCGATCGAGGACCTGGAGCCCCGGGTCTTCTCCTTCAACGCCCCGTACGGCGCCTGCCCGGAGTGCACCGGCCTCGGCACCAAGAAGGAGGTCGACCCGGAGCTGGTGATCCCCGACCCGGAGCGCACCCTGCGCGAGGGCGCGATCCAGCCCTGGTCGACCGGGCACAACCTGGAATACTTCCTCCGCCTGCTGGAGGCCCTCGGCGAGGCCGAGCACTTCGACATCGACACGCCGTGGCGGGCGCTGCCGTCCCGGGCGCAGAAGACGATCCTGCACGGCTCCGACGACCAGGTGCACGTCCGCTACCGCAACAAGTACGGCCGCGAGCGCTCCTACTACACCGGCTTCGAGGGCGTGGTGCAGTGGATCGAGCGCCGGCACACCGACACCGACTCGGAGTGGTCGCGGGAGAAGTACGAGGGCTACATGCGGGACGTGCCCTGCGCGGCCTGCGGGGGCGCCCGGCTCAAGCCGGAGGTGCTCGCGGTCACCCTGGCCGGCAAGAGCATCGCCGAGGTCTGCAACCTCTCCGTCGGCGAGGCGGCCGACCTGCTGGCCGGCATCGAGCTCACCGACCGGCAGAAGATGATCGCCGAGCGGGTGCTCAAGGAGATCAACGCCCGGCTGAAGTTCCTGCTCGACGTCGGGCTGGACTACCTCTCCCTGGACCGCCCGGCGGGCACCCTCTCCGGCGGTGAGGCGCAGCGCATCCGGCTCGCCACCCAGATCGGGTCCGGCCTGGTCGGCGTCCTCTACGTGCTGGACGAGCCGTCCATCGGCCTGCACCAGCGGGACAACCACCGGCTGATCGAGACCCTGCTGCGGCTGCGCGGGCTGGGCAACACGCTGATCGTGGTGGAGCACGACGAGGACACCATCCGGGTCGCCGACTGGATCGTCGACATCGGCCCGGGCGCCGGCGAGCACGGCGGCAAGATCGTGCACAGCGGGTCGGTGCCGGCGCTGCTGGAAAACGCGGAGTCGGTCACCGGGGCGTACCTGTCCGGGCGGAAGGTGATCCCGACGCCGGGCCACCGCCGGCCGCAGACCCCCGACCGCGAGCTGGTGGTGCACGGGGCGCGCGAGCACAACCTGCGCAACCTCACGGTGAACTTCCCGCTCGGCCAGCTCATCGCGGTCACCGGGGTCAGCGGCTCGGGCAAGTCCACGCTGGTCAACGACATCCTGTACGCGGTCCTGGCCAACCAGATCAACGGCGCCCGGCTGGTCCCCGGCCGGCACACCCGGATCAGCGGCCTGGAGCACGTGGACAAGGTGGTGGGCGTCGACCAGTCGCCGATCGGGCGTACGCCGCGGTCGAACCCGGCCACCTACACCGGCGTCTGGGACCACATCCGCAAGCTGTTCGCCGAGACCACCGAGGCCAAGGTCCGGGGGTACGGGCCGGGCCGGTTCTCGTTCAACGTCAAGGGCGGCCGCTGCGAGGCGTGCTCCGGCGACGGAACCATCAAGATCGAGATGAACTTCCTCCCGGACGTCTACGTCCCCTGCGAGGTGTGCAAGGGCGCCCGGTACAACCGGGAGACCCTCGAGGTGCACTACAAGGGCAAGACGGTCGCCGAGGTGCTGGACATGCCGATCGAGGAGGCGGCCGAGTTCTTCTCCGCCATCCCGGCCATCCACCGGCACCTCAAGACCCTGGTCGACGTGGGTCTCGGGTACGTCCGGCTGGGCCAGCCCGCCCCGACGCTCTCCGGCGGTGAGGCGCAGCGCGTCAAGCTCGCCTCGGAACTGCAGAAGCGCTCCACCGGCCGGACCGTCTACGTGCTGGACGAGCCCACCACCGGCCTGCACTTCGAGGACATCCGCAAGCTGCTGATGGTGCTGGAGGGTCTGGTCGACAAGGGCAATACCGTGATCACGATCGAGCACAACCTCGACGTGATCAAGACGGCCGACTGGATCATCGACATGGGCCCCGAAGGCGGTCACCGGGGCGGCACGGTGCTCGCCACCGGCACGCCCGAGGAGGTCGCCGAGGTGCCGGAGAGCCACACCGGCCAGTTCCTGCGTCCGATGCTCAAACTCGACGGCGAGGCCAAGGGCGCCACGGCGGCCACCACCCGGGCGGCGCGGGCGAACGGCACCGCCAGGTCACGTGCCCGTAAGGTGCCAGCCGGAGCCCGCTGAGCCGAGCGGTGCGGCGGCGCCCGGCGCACCCGCCGGCCCGCCGCACGGCCCGTCCGCGCGGCGAAGCCGGGGCGTTCTGGGTTTCGGTACCCATTTCGTGACGCGCTCGTATGAACCGCGCGGCACAGTCATCCGTGTCCAGAAATGGACACGGATCATGATGGGTGGCGGCAGTCGAGAGAGAGGCCGGACATGAGTGACGATCAGGTGGGAACCGAGCCGGGTACGCAGACGCGCCGAGCCCTGCTGGCGGGCGCCGGCGCGGTCGGCGCGGCAGTGGTGCTCGCCGCCTGCGGCGACAACGAGGGCGCGGGTTCGGGGACCCCGGCGCCGACCAGCGGCGGCCCGGGTGCGACCGGCGCCGGCGACGCCGAGGGCGGTAACCGGGACAGCATCGGCCCGCTGACCCGGACCACCGACATCCCGGTCGGCGGCGGCGCGGTGTTCGCCAGCAAGGGCGTCGTGATCACCCAGCCGGAGCCGGGCCAGTTCAAGGGCTTCGACCCGATCTGCACCCACCAGGGCTGCCCGGTGTCGAACGTCGACGGCGGCACCATCAACTGCACCTGCCACAACAGCAGGTTCTCGATCGTCGACGGATCGGTGAAGCAGGGCCCGGCCACCCGGCCCCTGGCCCCGAAGAACATCAAGGTCACCGGCGACCAGATCACCCTCGCCTGAGTGCTCGGCGGCGTCCCCCGCCCGCGGGTCCGGGTGGGGGACGCGTGGCGGCGGTGGGGTGTCGGGGGTGCGGACTAGGCTTGCGGCGTGGCTGACCCCTCGACCTATCGTCCCGCACCCGGCACCATCCCGGAGTCGCCAGGGGTCTACCGCTTTCGCGACGGCACCGGCCGGGTGATCTACGTCGGCAAGGCGCGAAGCCTGCGCAGCCGGCTCAACTCCTACTTCGCCGACCCGGTCAACCTGCACCAGCGCACCCGGCAGATGGTCTTCACCGCCGAGTCGGTGGACTGGATCACCGTCGCCACCGAGGTCGAGGCGCTCCAGCAGGAATACACCTGGATCAAGCAGTACGACCCGAAGTTCAACGTCCGCTACCGCGACGACAAGTCGTACCCGTACCTGGCGGTGACCCTGGACGAGGAGTATCCGCGGCTCCAGGTGATGCGCGGCGCCAAGCGCAAGGGGGTCCGCTACTTCGGGCCGTACTCGCACGCCTGGGCGATCCGCGAGACGCTGGACCTGCTGCTCCGGGTCTTCCCGGCGCGGACCTGCTCCTCCGGCGTGTTCAAGCGGGCCGGTCAGGTCGGCCGCCCCTGCCTGCTGGGCTACATCGGCAAGTGCTCCGCGCCCTGCGTCGGCAGTGTCACCGCCGAGCGGCACCGGGAGATCGTCAACGGCTTCTGCGACTTCATGGCCGGCCGCACCGACACCATGGTCCGGCGGCTCGAACGGGAGATGCAGGAGGCCAGCGAGGAGCTCCAGTTCGAGCGGGCCGCCCGGCTGCGTGACGACCTGGCCGCGCTGCGCCGGGCCATGGAGAAGCAGACGGTGGTGCTCGGCGACGGCACCGACGCCGACGTGGTGGCCTTCGCCGACGACCCGCTCGAGGCCGCGGTCCAGGTCTTCCACATCCGCGACGGCCGGGTACGCGGCCAGCGCGGCTGGGTGGTGGAGAAGACCGAAGACCTGAGCACCGGCGATCTGGTGCACCACTTCTGCACCCAGGTTTACGGCGGCGAGCAGGGCGAGGCGGACGTCCCCCGCGAGCTGCTGGTCCCGGAGCTGCCCAGCGACGTCGACGCGCTCGCCGACTGGCTCTCCACGCGCCGGGGCAGCCGGGTGTCGTTGCGGGTCCCACAGCGTGGCGACAAGCGGGCGCTGCTGGAGACCGTGGAACGCAACGCCAAGGACGCGCTCGCCCGGCACAAGCTCAAGCGGGCCGGCGACCTGACCACCCGCAGCAAGGCCCTCGACGAGATCGCCGAGACGCTCGGCATGCGGACATCGCCGCTGCGCATCGAGTGCTTCGACGTCTCGCAGATCCAAGGCACCGACGTGGTCGCCAGCATGGTCGTCTTCGAGGACGGGCTGCCCCGCAAGAGCGAGTACCGGCGGTTCATCATCCGGGGCGCCAGCGACGACCTCTCCGCGATGTCCGAGGTGCTCCGCCGGCGTTTCGCCCGCTACCTCGACGCGCGCGCCGAGACCGGGGAGATCGGCGAGGAGACCGCCGGCGACCCGGACCGGCCCGGCATCGACCCCACCACCGGGCGTCCGCGCCGGTTCGCGTACCCCCCTCAACTGGTCGTGGTCGACGGCGGCGCGCCACAGGTGGCGGCGGCCGCGGAGGCGCTCGCCGAGCTGGGCATCGACGACGTGGCGCTCTGCGGGCTGGCCAAGCGGCTGGAGGAGGTCTGGCTGCCCGACGACGAGTTCCCGGTCATCCTCCCGCGCACCTCGGAGGCGCTCTACCTGTTGCAACGTGTCCGTGACGAGGCGCACCGGTTCGCCATCACCTTCCACCGGCAGCGGCGCTCGAAGCGGATGACCGAGTCGGCGCTCGACAACATCTCCGGCCTGGGCGAGGTACGCCGGAAGGCCCTCCTGCGCCACTTCGGCTCGCTCAAGCGCCTCTCCGCCGCCACCGTCGAAGAGATCACCGAGGTGCCCGGGGTGGGGAAGCGGACGGCGGAGGCGATCCTGGCCGCCCTCGACGAAGGCGCCAAGCCGACTCCCACCCCCTGACTCGCCCCAGCCCGCCGCGCGTCCCAGGTCTTTGCGAGAAACGGTGCCGCGCCGGTCGGTGCCGAGTCAGCGGAGGCTGCTGCCGAGCCTTTCCGTGCGCACCGGCCGCCCCTGACGGTGGTTCGGGCCCTCTCGCTGTGACTCTTGGCGGCTTTGCCCTCCGCCCGAGCGGAAAGTCTCCAAGGTCTGGGTCTCGCGGGCGGTGTCCGAACCCGCGCATGTGCCCGGTCTGGCCGTCAAGAGGGTGTGCGGGCGACGACGTTCGGGGCGTCAACATCGCCCGCCTGCCATCGAAGTGGTTTGACGGAACGTGACGGCCGGCTGAGTCGGCCTTGAGGCACGCACCGTAACCGGGAGGCGTTCTTGACGAATACGCACGCCAGCCATCGGAGAGGGGCTGAGCAGGTGTTTCCTCCGCCGGCTTCGCCAAGGGGGATTGTTCCCGTCCTCGCTTTGCTCTGCAGCCAGATACGCAGCTGTCACGGTCTGTGAGTGTTGCGTATGTGGCTGCAGAGCAAAGCAGGGTGCGGATGGGTCTGGTCCACGGCGGGATGTGACGGTGGGTGAGGGTCGACCCGTGCGGGTGGCCCTCGACTGTTTCGTGCCGGAGGTCCGTCGACACCCGTTCGGTCCGCCGTGCGCGGGATGGGCTGTCTGGTGGGGTCTGGCTGGGCGTGGTGTGTCCGGTTCAGGCCTGGCTGTCCGGTGGCGGGGGTGGCCCGGTGGAATCAGGCCCGGGCCGGGGGCGTTGAACATGGCTGACCGCGCCGGATCTGCGACCCGATGGTGGCCCCGGCTGCGGCGGAATGATCGGCCCCCGGCCGTGGTTACATCCCCGGGCCGCGCAGCAGGCCGCGAGGCCTCGGCCAGGTCCCCCGGAACGCCGGGTGGAATGATCCCCGACCCCCGGTCGTTACACCCGGAACGCCCCGCGCAGGCCCCCAGGGCCGCCGGGCAGATTCCCCTTTCTGACTTTCCCTTTCACGCGGCGCCCGCGCATCCCCCTTCGCGTGTGTGTGCCGTTCCCCCGAACTGAAAGGTTCTGATCATCATGCGTACCCACACCATCCTGCGTAAGACCCTGCTGACCACTGCCGGCATCGCCGCCACCGCCGGTGGCATCGCCGGACCCGCCATCGCCGCCCACGCCGCCCCCGCCAAGCCCGCCGACAAGCCGCAGGCCAGCAAGAACGGTGAGCGGGAACTGAACGTGCGCTACGAGGCCCAGCCGAACTTCTACTACTGCGGCCCCGCCGCCACCCGCAACGCCCTCTCCGTCCAGGGCAAGAACATCAACATCGACGCCATGGCCAAGGAAATGGGCACCACCGAGAACGGCACCAACAGCATCAACGACATCACCCCCGTCCTGAACAAGGAAACCGGCAGCAACAACGCCTACCACTCGGTCGAGATCAAGGACGCCAAGGCCGACGACAAGCAGACCGACACCCTACGCGCCGACATCGTCCGCACCATCGACAACGGCCGCGCCGTGGTCGCCAACATCGCCGGCACCACCACCGACACCGACGGCAACACCCACTCCTTCGAAGGCGGCCACTACATCAGCGTCGTGGGCTACCACGACAACGGGAAGACCGTGACGATCGCCGACTCGGCCAACCCGAACACCGCCTCCTACCGGATCAGCGTCGACAACCTCGCCGACTGGATCGCCACCCGCGGCTACTCGACCTCCTGACACACCAAACAACCCGAAGGGCCGGCCCCCCCACCAGGGGCCGGCCCTTCTTCGGCAACTTCACCGCCGGCTCCCCGGGGACCGGCACCCGGCCGACCCCACCACGGGGCCGGCCGTTGTCGTCTCCCGATGACGGCCGAACCGGTGGCGGCGACGCGTGGCGGTCAGGCAGGTGCGTCGGCCTCGGCGAGTACGGCGAGGATCTGCTCGCCGTACTTGGCGAGCTTGTTCTCGCCGACGCCGTTGATCCGGGACAGCTCGGTCAGCGAGGCCGGCGCCTCGGTGGCGATCTGGCGCAGGGTCGCGTCGTGGAAGATGACGTACGCGGGCACGCCCTGATCCTTGGCGGTGGCCCCCCGCCAGGCCCGCAGCCGCTCGAACACCGGGGCCGCAGCGGGGGTGAGCTCGGCGACGACGCTGGCCGCGCCCCGCGGTTTCGCCGACCGGGCGGACACCGGCTTCTCCGGCTCCCGCCGCATGGTGACCGTACGCCGGCGGCCCAGCACCTCGGCGCTCGCCTCGGTCAGGGCGAGGGTGCCGTAGTCGCCCTCGACGGCGAGCAGGCCCTCGGCGAGCAGTTGCCGCACCACGCCCCGCCACTCCGCCTCGCGCAGCTCGGTGCCGATGCCGAAGGTGGTCAACGAGTCGTGGCCGTACTGGTCGATCTTGTCGGTGCGTTTACCGAGCAGGATGTCCACGCAGTGCCCGGCGCCGAAGCGCTGGTTGCGTTCCCGGTCCAGCCGGTAGACGGTGGAGAGCAGCTTCTGCGCGGCGACCGTGCCGTCCCAGGACTCCGGTGGTTCGAGGCAGGTGTCGCAGTTGCCGCAGCCGCCCGCGCCGGTCTCGCCGAAATACTCGAGGAGCTGCGCCCGGCGGCAGCGGACCGTCTCGCAGAGGGCCAGCATCGCGTCCAGGTGGGCGGCGAGGTTGCGCCGGTGCGCCAGGTCGCCCTCGGAGGTCTCGATCATCTTGCGCTGCTGGACCACGTCCTGGAGCCCGTACGCCAGCCAGGCCGTCGACGGCAGGCCGTCCCGCCCGGCCCGGCCGGTCTCCTGGTAGTAGCCCTCGACCGACTTCGGCAGGTCGAGGTGGGCGACGAAGCGTACGTCCGGCTTGTCGATGCCCATCCCGAACGCGATGGTGGCGACCATGACCAGCCCGTCCTCGCGCAGGAAGCGCTGCTGGTTGGCGGCCCGGGTCCGGGCGTCCAGCCCGGCGTGGTACGGCAGGGCCGGGATCCCGTTCGCCACCAGGAACTCGGCCGTCTTCTCCACCGACGCGCGGGACAGGCAGTAGACGATGCCCGCGTCGCCCGGGTGCTCGTCGCGCAGCAGGCTCAGCAGCTGCTTGCGCGGCTCCCGCTTGGGCACGATCCGGTACTGGATGTTGGGCCGGTCGAAGCTGGCCACGAAGTGTCGGGCGTCGGTGAGCTGGAGCCGGGTGGCGATCTCCGTACGGGTGGCCTTGGTCGCGGTGGCGGTGAGCGCGATCCGCGGCACCCCCGGCCAGCGCTCGTGCAGCATCGAGAGGTTGAGGTAGTCGGGGCGGAAGTCGTGCCCCCACTGGGAGACGCAGTGCGCCTCGTCGATGGCGAACAGCGCGATCCGGCCCCGCTCCAGCAGGCCGACCGTGGCGCGGCCGGCCAGCGCCTCCGGGGCGAGGTAGAGCAGGTCCAGTTCGCCGGCGAGGAAGGCGGCCTCCACCCGCCGCCGCTCGCCCGGCTCCTGCGTCGAGTTGAGGAACCCGGCGCGGGCTCCGACGGCGGTGAGCGCGTCGACCTGATCCTGCATGAGGGCGATCAGTGGCGAGACGACCACCGCGACCCCGTCCCGGACCAGCGCGGGGATCTGGTAGCAGAGCGACTTGCCGCCCCCGGTCGGCATCAGCACCAGCGCGTCTCCGCCGGCCACCACGTGCTCGACGACCTCCTGCTGGAAGCCCCGGAAGGCGTCGTAGCCGAACACCCGGCGGAGCACCCGCAGCGCGTCCTCGGTCCGCTGATCGGTGGGGGAGACCATCCGCGCAGTCTACGAGCGCCCCCGACAGCGCCCCGCCCCGGCGAGCGCGTCGCGGGGTCCGCGGGGCCCGGCCGGCCCGGGCCACGCCGGGCGGGCCCGGTCGGGCGGCCGGGGTGGGGCACACCGGTGGCGCGGGAGTGGTCACCGACCATCGGCAGTCGCTGACGGTGTCGGAAGTGCGACCGTCTCCGGCGGGACCTGGGGAAACCGGTACCGAGACGGCGACAAACCGGACAAGCAGGTGTTCCGGTCGTCACCCCGTGGAATCCCGCGCCGGGTCGCAGCCGTTAGAGTCGCTGACTGACCACGCGCGGCCGAGCGGCCGCGGCGCCACGGCTTGGGGGTAACGGGTGAGCGAGGCGCGGACGCCGGGAGACCTGGTGCCGACAGGTACGGAGACAGCCCTCGGACGGCCGGCGCCGGCCGAGGTGGACACCACCCTGGTGGTGGTGACCGGCCTTTCCGGCGGTGGCCGCAGCACGGTGGCCCGGGCGCTGGAGAACGTGGGCTACTACGTGGTCGACAACCTGCCCCAGGCGCTCATGCTGGACATGGCCGAGCTGGCCTTCAAGGCCGGCGGCGCGGCCCGGCGTACGGCCATGGTGCTGGACGTTCGCTCCCGGGCCTTCTCCACCGACCTGGCCGGCGCGATCCGGGAGCTGCGGGAGCGCGGCTTCCAGCCCCGGGTGGTCTTCGTCGACGCCGACGACGAGGTGCTGATCCGCCGGTTCGAGAGCGTCCGGCGCTCGCACCCGCTGCAGGGTGACGGGCGGCTGGCCGACGGCATCGCCGTCGAACGCGCGCTGCTGGAGGAGGCCCGGGACCAGGCCGACGTGATCATCGACACCAGCCACCTGAACGTCAACCAGCTCCGGCGCCGGGTCGAGGAGCTGTTCGGCGGGGAGGACTCCCGTCGACTGCGGATCACCGTGCTCTCCTTCGGGTTCAAGTACGGCCTTCCCCCGGACGCCGACTTCGTGATGGACGCCCGGTTCCTGCCCAACCCGTACTGGGTGTCGGAGCTGCGCGAGCACACCGGGCGTGAGGAGGCGGTCAGCGCGTACGTGCTGGGCCAGGAGGGCGCGGAAGCCTTCGTGACCGGCTACGCCGATCTGGTCAACGCCACCACCGCCGGCTTCGAGCGGGAGGGCAAGCGCTACCTGACCGTGGCGGTCGGCTGCACCGGCGGCAAGCACCGCAGCGTCGCCATCGCCGAGGAACTGGCCGCCCGGCTGCGCCAGTCCGGCATCGCCGCCCACGCGCAGCACCGGGACCTGGGGCGGGAATGATCCCGACCAGGGTGGTCGCCTTCGGCGGCGGGCACGGGCTCTCGGCGTCCCTGCGGGCGCTGCGGCACTGCGTACCCGAGCTGGACCTGGACATTACCGCGGTGGTCACCGTCGGCGACGACGGCGGCTCGAGCGGCCGGTTGCGGGCCGAGCGCGGCGGGCTGCCGCCGGGCGACCTGCGGCAGGCGCTGGTCGCGCTGGCCGGCGACCACCCGGCCACCCGGCGCAGCGCGGCGCTCTTCCAGCACCGCTTCGCCGCCGGCGACGGCGCGGGAGCGGGCGATTCGCTGGCCGGGCACGCGGTCGGCAACCTGCTGCTCAATGGGTTGACGGAGCTGCTCGGCGATCCGGTGGCCGCGCTCGACCACGCCGGCGCGATGCTCGGCGCGGTCGGCCGGGTGCTGCCGATGTCCTGCCAGCCGGTCGACATCGAGGCCCGGGTGCGCGGCGCCGACCCGGGCCACCCCGACGAGGTACGCACGGTGCGCGGCCAGCACCAGGTGGCGGTCACCTCCGGCCGGGTCGAGTCGCTGCGGCTCACCCCGGCCGCGCCGGCGGCCTGCCCGGAGGCGGTCGCCGCGGTACGCGTGGCCGACTGGCTGATATTCGGGCCGGGCAGCTGGTACACCAGCGTGCTGCCCCACCTGCTGGTGCCGCAGTTGGCCGACGCGATCGTCTCCAGTCCGGCGCGGCGGCTGGTCACGCTCAACCTGGTGGCGGAGAAGGAGACCCACGGGCTCTCCCTGGCCGACCATCTGGACACCCTGCGGCGCTATATGCCCGAGCTGAAGGTGGACATGGTGCTGGCGGACTCGACGGCGGTGGGTGACCCCGAGGCGGTTGCGGGTGCGGCAGAATCGCTGGGTGCCCGGCTGGTCCTCGCCCCCGTCGCCGTCCTCGACGGCGCGCCCCGTCATGATCCAGCCGCCCTGGGCGCCGCGCTGGTGCCTGTCCTGGGTGCCGATCGTTAGACACGTACGTAATCACCGGCGACACGCCGGAACCGGTCCGTGAGGGGGCGCACTATGGCGATGACGGCGGCGGTCAAAGACGAGCTGAGTCGGGTCGACGTGCCCAAGCCGTGCTGCCGGCGGGCGGAGATGGCGGCCCTGCTGCGCTTCGCGGGCGGCCTGCACATCGTGTCGGGTCGCGTGGTGGTCGAGGCGGAGCTGGACACCGGCGCGGTCGCCCGGCGGCTGCGGCGGGAGATCGCCGAGGTCTACGGCTAC
The DNA here is from genome assembly GCF_042870725.1 of Micromonospora sp. NPDC006431. Taxonomy (NCBI): domain Bacteria; kingdom Bacillati; phylum Actinomycetota; class Actinomycetes; order Micromonosporales; family Micromonosporaceae; genus Micromonospora; species Micromonospora sp. NPDC006431. Next base: position 182,161 of record NZ_JBIAHQ010000013.1, on the reverse strand, counting down.
CCGAGCGAGATCCACGTGCTCGCCTCCGGCGGGCTGCGCAAGGGCAGCCACTTCATCGTGCGGGTGGTCAAGGACGGCGAGGCGCTGGCGCGCCAGACCGGTCTGCTGGACGTCCGGGGGCGCCCGGTGCGCGGCCTGCCGCCGCACGTGGTCGCGGCCAACGTCTGCTGCGCGGTCTCCGCGTGGCGCGGCGCGTTCATGGCCCACGGCTCGCTCACCGAGCCGGGCCGCTCCAGCGCGCTGGAGATCACCTGCCCCGGCCCCGAGTCGGCCCTCGCCCTGGTCGGCGCGGCCCGACGGATCGGGATCACCGCCAAGAACCGCGAGGTCCGTGGGGTGGACCGGGTGGTGGTCAAGGACGGGGACTCGATCGCCGCCCTGCTCACCCGCATCGGCGCCCACGCCAGCGTGCTGGCCTGGGAGGAGCGCCGGGTGCGCCGGGAGGTCCGGGCGACCGCCAACCGGCTGGCGAACTTCGACGACGCCAACCTGCGCCGCTCGGCCCGCGCCGCGGTGGCCGCCGCCGCCCGGGTCACCCGGGCCCTGGAGATCCTCGCCGACGACGCCCCGCACCACCTCACCTCCGCCGGAAGGCTGCGCCTGGAGCACCGGCAGGCGTCGCTGGAGGAGCTGGGCGCCCTCGCCGATCCGCCGCTGACCAAGGACGCCATCGCCGGCCGGATCCGCCGGCTCCTCGCGCTGGCCGACAAGCGGGCCCGGGACCTGGGCATCCCGGATACGGAAGCGGCCGTCACGCCGGACATGCTCGTGGTCTGATAGGACGGTGAGGCGTCACCTGCCGGCGGGTTCACCACCCGCCGCAGCGCGATGCGGCACGCTCGGATAAGGTCGCTGCGTACGGCAAGGGGGCCGGCACAGGCACCCCTCGCCGTGCTCACCGCCTCGGGCGGTCAGGTCCTCAGGACCGCGGCGGGGTGGCCGAGATGAACCGTCAACGGCCGGCTCCAACGGTCGGCGCACACACCTCCGCCGGCCCTGTTCTGACGCCGGCGGACCAGAACGCGAGGAGATGGGACCTGTGACCATCCGGGTTGGCATCAACGGCTTCGGCCGGATCGGCCGCAACTTCTTCCGGGCAGTGCTGGCGTCCGGCGCTGACGTCGAGGTCGTGGCGGTCAACGACCTGACCGACAACGCGACGCTCGCCCACCTTGTCAAGTACGACAGCATCCTGGGCCGCCTCCCGCACGAGGTGAAGGCCACCGACGACGAGATCAGCGTGGGCGGTCACACCATCAAGGCGTACGCCGAGAAGGACCCGGCCAAGCTGCCGTGGGGCGAGGCCGGCGTCGACGTCGTCATCGAGTCCACCGGTTTCTTCACCGACGCCACCAAGGCGAAGGCGCACATCGACGGCGGTGCCAAGAAGGTCATCATCTCCGCTCCGGCGAAGAACGAGGACGTCACGGTCGTCATGGGTGTCAACCAGGACCAGTACGACCCGGCCAAGCACACCATCATCTCGAACGCCTCCTGCACCACCAACTGCCTCGCCCCGATGGCGAAGGTGCTGCAGGACACGTTCGGCATCCAGCAGGGTCTGATGACCACCATCCACGCGTACACGCAGGACCAGAACCTGCAGGACGCGCCGCACAAGGACCTGCGCCGGGCCCGGGCCGCCGCGCTCAACATCGTGCCGACCTCGACCGGCGCCGCCAAGGCGATCGGCCTGGTCCTGCCGGAGCTCAAGGGCAAGCTGGACGGCTACGCGCTGCGCGTGCCGATCCCGACCGGCTCGACCACCGACCTGACCGTCACGGTCGGCCGGGAGACCACCGTGGACGAGGTCAACGCCGCGATGAAGGCCGCCGCGAACGGCCCGCTCAAGGGCATCCTGGTCTACAACGAGGACCCGATCGTCTCCGCCGACATCGTCACCGACCCGGCGTCCTGCATCTTCGACGCGCCGCTGACCAAGGTGATCGGCAACCAGGTCAAGGTCGTCGGCTGGTACGACAACGAGTGGGGCTACTCGAACCGCCTGGTCGACCTGGTCAAGCTGGTGGGTAGCTCCCTGTGAGTGCGAGGAGTGAGCTGGCGAGCCCCGGTCGCGAGCGCGAGGAGCGAGCGGAGCGAGCCCCGCAGTCGCGAGCTGAGGCAGGCCCAGTCACGAACGGAGGGCTAGCTCTGTGAGCATCCGCAACCTCGACGACCTGCTCGCCGAGGGGGTGCCGGGTCGGCGCGTGCTGGTGCGCGCCGACCTGAACGTCCCACTCGACAAGCAGACCGGTGAGATCACCGACGACGGCCGGATCCGGGCCGTCCTGCCGACGCTGAGCGCGCTGGTCCAGGCCGGCGCGAAGGTGGTCGTCTGCTCGCACCTGGGCCGCCCGAAGGGCGCGCCGGACCCGCAGTTCAGCCTCCGCCCGGTGGCCGGCCGGCTGGGCGAGCTGCTCGGTGCCCCGGTCCACTTCGCCGAGGACACCGTCGGCGACTCGGCCCGCGCATGCGTGGAGGGCCTCGCCGACGGTCAGGTCGCCGTGCTTGAGAACCTCCGCTTCAACAAGGGTGAGACGAGCAAGGACGACGCCGAGCGGGGCGCCTTCGCCGACCAGCTCGCCGCCCTCGGCGAGGCGTACGTCGACGACGCCTTCGGCGCGGTGCACCGCAAGCACGCCAGCGTCTACGATGTGCCGGCCCGGCTGCCGCACTTCGCCGGCCGGCTGGTGCTGCGCGAGGTGGAGGTGCTCAGCAAGCTGACCGGCGACCCGGAGCGGCCGTACGTGGTGGTGCTGGGCGGCTCCAAGGTCTCCGACAAGCTGGCCGTGATCGAGGCGCTGCTGCCGAAGGTCGACCGGCTGCTCATCGGCGGCGGGATGTGCTTCACCTTCCTCAAGGCCCAGGGCCTGGAGGTGGGCAGCTCGCTGCTGGAGGAGGAGATGGTCGAGACCTGCCGCAACCTGATGGAACGCGAGCCGGGCAAGATCATGCTCCCGGTCGACGTGGTGGCCGCGGTCGCCTTCGCGCCGGACGCCGAGCACCACACGGTCCGGGTGGACGGCATCCCGAACAAGCGGGTCGGGCTCGACATCGGCCCGGAGACCGTGGCCGGGTTCGCCGCCGCCCTCAAGCAGGCGCGGACGGTGTTCTGGAACGGCCCGATGGGCGTGTTCGAGATGGCCGCGTTCGCGAACGGGACCCGCGGGGTCGCCGAGGCGATCGCGAAGTCCGGTGCGTTCAGCGTCGTGGGCGGCGGTGACTCGGCGGCGGCGGTGCGGACGCTCGGGCTCGACGAGTCGGCGTTCGATCACATCTCCACCGGCGGCGGCGCCTCCCTGGAATTCCTGGAGGGCAAGACCCTCCCCGGCATCGCGGCCCTGGAGAAGTGATGGCGAGCCCCACCCGCCGGCCCCTGATGGCCGGCAACTGGAAGATGAACCTGAACCACCTCGAGGCCAACCTGCTGGTGCAGAAGCTGGCCGCGAGCCTCACCGAGAAGCAGCTCACCGAGGTCGAGACGGTGGTCCTGCCGCCCTTCACCGACCTGCGGACCGTGCAGACGGCGGTGGACGGCGACAAGCTGCTGATCGGCTACGGCGCGCAGGACCTGTCGCCGTACCAGTCGGGCGCGTACACCGGGGACATCGCCGGGTCGATGCTCGCCAAGCTGGGCTGCACCTACGTGGTGGTCGGTCACTCGGAGCGGCGGCAGTACCACAACGAGGACGACGCACTGGTCAACGACAAGGTGAACGCCGCGCTGGCCAACGGGCTCACCCCGATCCTCTGCATCGGCGAGGGGCTGGAGGTCCGGGAGCAGCTCCGGCACGTGCCGCACTGCTGCGACCAGCTCGACGGCGCGCTCCGCGGGCTCACCGCGGAGCAGGTGACCAAGGTCGTCGTGGCGTACGAGCCGGTCTGGGCGATCGGCACCGGCAAGACGGCGACCCCGGAGGACGCCCAGGAGGTCTGCGGCGAGGTGCGCAAGCGGCTCAGCGAAACCTTCGACGAGGCCACCGCCCAGCAGGTCCGGATCCTCTACGGCGGCTCGGTCAAGGCGTCGAACATCGCCGCGATCATGGCGCAGCCGGACGTGGACGGGGCCCTGATCGGCGGTGCCAGCCTGGACGCCGAGGAATTCGCGCAGATCTGCCGGTTCCCGGAGCACATCGCTCGCTGATAGCTCGCTATCCTTGACGCTGCCCGTCCGCCGGTCGGTGCCGCCGTGCCCGAGGACGGGCAGTGATCGCAACGAGAGGACAAACCCCCGCCATGCCGATCTGGTTCGCCTACACGATGATCGTGTTGCTGGTCATCACGAGCGTCCTGCTCACGCTGCTGATCCTCCTGCACCGCGGCAAGGGCGGCGGGCTGTCGAGCATGTTCGGCGGCGGCGTCAGCTCCAGCCTGGCCGGCTCCTCGGTCGCCGAGAAGAACCTCGACCGCTACACCGTTCTGGTCGGGATCATCTGGTTTGCGTGCATCGTCGGGATCGGGCTCTGGCTCCGGCTCCAGCTGAGCAGCGGCGCCTGAGTCAGCGCGTCGAGCGTACAATCTGCGCGCGGTCCGTCACGGACCGCGCGCAGTTTGCTTTCCGCTGCACCGCGTCGCCCGCCGTCCACCCCCGCGCGGCGGTCCCCTCCGACGACAGGAGCAAGCAGCAATGCCCGGTGACAACGTCGTCCGCGGCACCCGGATCGGGTCCGCCCCCGAGCGCTTCGACCAGCGGTACGAGCCGGCCCCGCGCCGGCCGGTCACCTACTGGTGCGGCAACGCTCACGAGGTCCAGTTCCTCATCGCCGCCGACGCGGAGGCGCCGCAGGCGTGGGACTGCCCCCGGTGCGGCCAGCCGGCCGGCCCGGACCCGGGAAACCCGCCGGGCCGACCGCGTTCGGAGCCCTACAAGAGCCACCTGGCGTACGTGCAGGAGCGGCGTACCCCGGAACAGGGGGAGGCCCTCCTCGCCGAGGCCCTGGCCGCGCTACGCCGCCGCCGGGGCGCCTGACCGCGCCGGCTCGCCCTCCGCCCCCTGAGGGGCCTGATTCAGGGAACGAGTGGCTCTCCGCCGCGGAACAGCCCCTCGTTCCGTGAACCCGCGCGCAGCGGGCGGCGAGGAGTGCCGCGACGGAGGCTCAGCGGAGGCTGCGCAGCCGGGGCGGCACGTCGGCCGCCGCCGCCCGGTCGAGCAGCCAGAGGGTACGGGACACCCCGTGCACCCCGGCCGCGGGAAGCTGCACCGGCCCGGCCCCGGCGAGGGCCATGCCCACCGCTCGGGCCTTGTCCGCGCCGGCGGCCACCAGCCAGACCTCCTCGGCGGTGTTGATCGCCGGCAGGGTCAGCGTGACCCGCACCGGCGGAGGCTTCGGGCTGCCGCGTACGGCGCTGACCGGCCGGCTGTCGTGGTGCACCGGGTGCTCCGGAAAGACCGACGCCACGTGCCCGTCCTCGCCGACGCCGAGCATCAGCACGTCGAAGTGGGGGAGCGCGGCGGTGCCGGGCCGCGCCGCCCGGGCCAGCTCCCGCGCGTACCCGGCGGCGGCCGCCTCCGGGTCGTTGCCCGCCGGACCGTCCGAGGCCGGCATCGGATGGATCCGCGCCGGGTTCAGCGGCACCGCGTCCAGCAGCGCCCCCCGGGCCTGCGTCTCGTTGCGTTCCGGGTCGCCGGCCGGCAGGAACCGCTCGTCGCCCCACCAGACGTCGACCCGGGACCAGTCGACGGCGTCCCGGGCGGGTAGCTCCGCCACCGCCCGGTACACCGCCGCGGCGATCCGCCCGCCGGTCAGCACCACCGACGCCTGGCCCCGGTCCGCCTGCGCGTCGAGCAGCTTCACCACCAAGCGGGCCGCCACCGCCTGCGCCAGCAGGTCGGGGTCGGCGTGTACGGCGACACTCGCCTCACTCATCCATCGTGCCTTCGTGCTCCGACCGCCCCACGGCGGTCACCGGTGCTGTCCGGCCGCCGGGCGGCCCGTGCCGCCCGGCGGTCCGTTCACTGGTTGGCGGTCGCGCCGGCGTGCGCGCTGATCCCGGCCTCGGCCCGCTGGGCGGTCGCCGGGTCCTTCCACACGTGCACCCGCTGGGTGGGGCGTTCCTCCAGCCCGGAGATGCCGGCGGTCGCGCCGAGCGCCTCCGCGTACACCTGGTCGGCGTCGAGGCGGCGCAGCTCCTCGGCCAGCTCGTCGCCGAGCGGGCGGCGGACCAGCGGCAGTGTGCGGTCCTGCTGGCCGGTACGCCGGAAGGTCGCCACGTTGTCGTCCCGGGTCAGGGTCAGCTGGTCGCCGTTGGCGCAGCGCAGCTGCACCTCGCGCATCCGCGGAAACTCGTCGGTGCGTACCCAGGCCGGGTCGATGTCGAGCCGCGACGCGAGCCAGCCGCGCATCAGCGCCGCCGTGGGATCGGACCCGGGCGCCACCACGCTCGCCTCGGTGACCTTGGCCTGGGCGGTGTCGAACGCCCCGGCCACCAGGGTGCGCCACGGGGTGATCCGGGTCCAGGCCAGGTCGGTGTCGCCCGGGGCGTAGTCCGCGGCCCGCTGCCGCAGCGCGGCGACCGGATCGGCGGCCTGCGCCGAGTCGGTGATCCGCCGGTCGGCCACCACGCCGAGGAAGTCGGTCGCGATCTCCTCCGGCGGCTCGCCGTGCCACCAGGTCACCACCGGCACGTCCGGCACCAGCAGCGGCAGCACCACCGACTCGGCGTGCAGGGCGAGCCGGCCGTACATCCGCGTGACCACCGCCTCGCACGGGCCGAGCCGGCCGCCGACGACGATCTCCGCGTCCAGGCGGTTGCGGTCCCGCTCGACGTCGGAGCGGACCACCACGAGCAGCCGGCACGGGTGGGCGGCGGCCGCTATGGTCGCCGCGGCCTCCGCCTCCCGGACCCGCTTCTCGTCCACCACCACGATCAGGCTGAGCGCCATGCCGCTGGCCACCCCGCCCGCGCTGCGCCGCTCGGCGGCGAGCGCCTTGACCACCTCGTTACCGGTGGTGTCCCACAGGCCGATCAACGGAACCTCCCGGTGTGCTCGGTCATGCCCGCCGCCAGGAGCGGTCGTCGCGGGCCAGCATCTCGTCCGCCGCCCGGGGCCCCCACTCGCCGGCCCGGTACGACTCCGGCTTGGTGCCCGCCCAGGCGTGCTCCAACGGGTCGACCACCTGCCAGCTCTGCTCCACCTCGGCGGCGTCCGGGAACAGCGTCCGGTCACCGATCAGCACGTCCAGCACCAGCCGCTCGTACGCCTCGGGGCTGGACTCGGTGAACGCCTCGCCGTACTGGAAGTCCATCGCGATGTCCCGGACCTCCATCGCGGTGCCCGGCACCTTGGAGCCGAACTTCAGCACCACACCCTCGTCCGGTTGCACCCGGACGACGAGCTGGTTGTTGCCGAGCGACTCCACGTCGGCCGGGTTGAACGGCAGGTGCGGCGCCTCCTTGAAGATGATCGCCACCTCGGTGACCCGCCGGGGCAGCCGCTTGCCGGCCCGGATGTAGAACGGCACCCCGGCCCAGCGCCGGTTCTGGATGCCCAGCTTCACCGCCACGTACGTCTCCGTGGTGGAGTCCGGCGGGACGCCCTTCTCCTCCAGGTAGCCGACCGCGCGTTCGCCGCCGACCCAGCCGGGCAGGTACTGGCCCCGGACGGTGTCCCGGGTCGCGTCCTTCGGCACCGTGATGGCCTTGAGCACCTTCAGCTTCTCGGTCCGGATCTCGTCGGCGTCGAAGCTGGTCGGCTCCTCCATGGCCACCAGGGCGAGGAGCTGGAGCAGATGGTTCTGCAGCACGTCCCGGGCCGCCCCGGCCGAGTCGTAGAAGCCGGCCCGGGTGCCGATGCCGACGTCCTCGGCCATGGTGATCTGCACCGAGTCGACGTACTTGCCGTTCCACAGCGGCTCGAAGAGGTTGTTGGCGAACCGCAGGGCGAGGATGTTCTGGACGGTCTCCTTGCCCAGGTAGTGGTCGATCCGGAAGACGTCCTGGCGGGTGAAGACGTCGTCGACCAGGTCGTTGAGCGCCTTCGCCGAGGGCAGGTCGTTGCCGAACGGCTTCTCCACCACCACCCGGCGCCAGCCACCCGACTTGGCGTTGTCCGCCATGCCGGTACGGGCGAGCTGCTTGAGCACCACGGGGAAGGCTGCCGGGGGGATGGAGAAGTAGAAGGCCGCGTTGCCGTCGATGCCGTGCGAGTCGCGCAGTTCGTCCAGGGTGGTGGCGAGCTGGTCGAACGCGGCGTCGTCGTCGAACGAGCCGCCGACGAACTTGATGTTGCCGGCCAGCCGCGCCCACACCTCCTCCCGCCACGGGGTGCGGGCGCCCTTCTTCGCCGCCTCGTAGGCCAGCGACTCGAAGTCGCCGTCGCCCCAGTCACGTCGGGCGAAGCCCAGGACCACGAAACCGGGCGGCAGCAGCCCCCGGTTGGCCAGGTCGTAGACCGCCGGCAACAGCTTCTTGCGGGCCAGGTCACCGGTGACCCCGAAGATCACCAGAGCGCACGGCTCCGGGATCCGCGGCAGCCGCCGGTCCTGCGGGTCGCGCAGCGGGTTCATGCCGCCTCCTCGCTCCGCTGATGTCACGTCAATCATCGTCACGTCCCTGTCCGTCCGGCCGCATCCAGTAGCTGGGCGACGCCCGCCGCCCGCTCGGTCAGGTGCAGTCGCAGCACCGGCCGCCCCCGGCCGGCCAGGGCCTGCCGGTCACCGGCGGCCTGGGCCGCCTGCAGCATCCCGAAGGTGTACGGACGGCCGGGCACCGGCAGATCGTCGTTGACCGCGCCGGTCACCTGAAGGTAGCTCCCGACCGGCCGGCCGCCCTTGTGGTACTGGCCGGTGGAGTGCAGGTAGCGCGGCCCCCACCCGAAGGTCACCGGGCGGCGGGTCGCCCGGGCCAGCACGGGTCGCAGCCCGGCCACCGCCGCGTCCCCATGGCGGTCCAGGTACGCCGTCACCGCCAGGAACCCGTCGTCGCCCAATCCGTCGAGGAACCGGCGCAGCACCCCGGCCAGGTCGGCCGGCGCGCCGGGCGGGGCGTACACCTCGATGGCGCCCTCGGTGAACGACGGCGCCTCCGCCGGCGGCCCGGCGGCGAGGATGCGTTCGGTGTTCTGCTTGCTCTCGGCGACGTCGGGCTGGTCGAACGGGTCGACCCCGAGCACCGCCCCGGCGATCGCGGTGGCGTACTCCCAGGTCAGGAAGTGGGCGCCGAGGGGCCCGTTGACCGCCACGTCCGCGCTGCCGGCACCGGGCGCCACCCCGGGGCCGAGCGCGCCGCCGTAGCTGACGGCGAGCACGTCCGGGCCGGCGGCGCCGGGAGCGTCCGGGGATTCCACCACCACCGGCAGCAGGCCCACGCCGGCCTTGCCGGTCGACTCGGCGAGCAACTGCTCGGCCCAGTCGCCCAGCCCTTCGACGCCGGTGCCGTCGGAGGTCAGGGCGACCACGTCCCGACCGGTGGTGGCCGCCGCGCCGAGGGCCGCGCCGAGCGCCAGGCCGGGGTTGTCCCGGTCCCGGCCCAGCGACTCGGCGAGCGCGTCGGCGTCGTCGAGCAGGTCGGTCACCGGTACCCCGGCCAGCGCCGCGGGGACCAGCCCGAACGCGGTGAGCGCCGAGTACCGGCCGCCCACCTCGGGGTCGGCGGGGATGGTGACCAGCCCGGCCTCCGCGGCGGTCGCCGCCAGCGGCGAGCCCGGGTCGGTGACCACCACGAAGTGCCGGGCCGCCTCCGCCTCGGTCATCCCGGCGTCCAGGAACGCCTGCCAGTACGCCCGCCGGTGGCTGTCGGTCTCCACCGTGGTGCCGGACTTGCTGGAGATCACCACCACGGTCCGCTCCAGCCGGTCGGCCAGGGCCGCCCGGACCTGCGCGGGGTCGGTGGTGTCCAGCACGGTCAGCGGGCGGCCGAGGGTACAGGCGATCACCTCGGGCGCGAGCGACGAGCCGCCCATCCCGGCGAGCACCACGTGGTCGAGGTCGGCCAGTTCGTCCGTCAACTCGGCGAGCTGCGGGAGGAGTTCCCGGCTGCGGTGGTGGGTGTCCACCCAGCCGAGCCGTACCCGCGCCGTCGCCTCCGCGTCGGAGCCCCACAGGGTCGGATCCTTGGCGGCGAGCCGGGCGGGGACGTCCCGGGCGACCAGGTCCGCGCGCACCGACGCCGGCGCGGACCGGTCGACCGCGTCCGCGCCGTGCACGGCCAGCCCGGCGGCGATGTCCGCCGGGCCGGCCAGCAGGTCGCTCACGGGGCCACCTCTGTTCGCGACTGCGGGGTGACGACGGCGTGGCGTGTCCCGGGGCGTCGCCCCGGGACACGTCGCACGCCGTTCGTCACGCGTTGCCCCCGGCCCGCTCGGCGGCCGTCGCGCTGCCCTTGGCCGCCTTGCCCGGCCGCCCGGTGCCCTTGGCCGCCTCGGCGAGCGACTTCTTCACCCCGTCGAGCAGTTCCAGCCAGCTCGCCTCGAACTTCTCCACGCCCTCGCGCTCGAGGACGGCGACCACGTCAGCCAGGTCCACCCCGACCGCCTGCAGGTCGCTGAAGACCTTGCGGGCGTCGTCGTAGCAGCCGGTGACGGTGTCGCCCCGGACCTCGCCGTGGTCGGCAAAGGCGTGGATGGTCGGCTCCGGCATGGTGTTCACCGTGCCGGGAGCGATCAGCTCCTCGACGTACATGACGTCCCGGTAGTCCGGGTTCTTCGTCGACGTGGAGGCCCAGAGCGGGCGCTGCGGGTGCGCCCCGGCGTCGGCGAGGGCCTGCCACCGGTCGGAGGAGAACACCTCGCCGTACCGCTCGTAAGCGAGCCGGGCGTTGGCGATGGCGGCCTTGCCGCGCAGCGCCTTGGCCTGGTCGGAGCCGATCTTCTCCAGCCGCTTGTCCACCTCGCTGTCGACCCGGGAGACGAAGAACGACGCGACCGAGCCGATCTTGGACAGGTCGTGCCCGTTCGCCTTCGCCTGCTCCAGACCGGCCAGGAAGGCCTCCATCACCTGCGAGTACCGGTCCAGGCTGAAGATCAGCGTGACGTTGACGCTGATCCCCTGGGCCAGGGTGGCGGTGATCGCCGGCAGGCCCGCCTCGGTGGCCGGGATCTTGATGAAGAGGTTGGGCCGGTCGATCAGCCACCACAGCGCCCCGGCCTCGGCGACGGTCCGCTCCGTCTCGTGGGCCAGCCGCGGGTCCACCTCGATCGAGACCCGGCCGTCGACCCCCGCGCTGGCGTCGTACGCGGGGCGCATCACGTCGCAGGCCCACCGCACGTCGTACGTGGTGAGCATGCGGACCGCCTCTTCGACGTCCAGCCCACGGATGGCGAGGTCCTTCAGCTGCCAGTTGTACTCGTCCGCGTCGCTCAGCGCCTTCGCGAAGATGGTCGGGTTCGACGTCACCCCGACCAGGTGCTTCTCCCGGCGGAGCTGGTCCAGCCCGCCGGCGCTCAGTCGTACCCGGGAAAGGTCGTCGAGCCAGATCGCCACACCCATGGCGCTCAGCTCGCCCAGCCGGTCCGTCATGCCGTCCACGCTCCCCTCAGTTGCCGGTTGGGTTACCGGTGATGTCGCCCACCCGGGTCAGTGCCGCGTGCGCGGCGGCCACGATCCGGTCGGGGGTGAACCCGAGCTGCTCGAAGAGCACCGTGTGCGGGGCACTCGCCCCGTAGTGCTCCAGGCTCACGCTCTCGCCGCAGTCGCCGACGATCCCGCGCCAGGACATGGCGATTCCCGCCTCCACGCTCACCCGTGCCTTTACCCCGCGTGGCAGGACCGACTCCCGGTAGGCCTCGTCCTGCGCGAAGAACCACTCCTGGCAGGGCATGGAGACGACCCGGGTGGGGGTGCCGTCCGCTTCCAGCCGCTCCCGGGCGGTCAGGCAGAGCTGCACCTCGGAGCCGGTGCCGACGAGGATCACCTGCGGCTTGCCGGTCGAGGCGTCGGCCAGCACGTAGCCGCCCCTGGTCACGCCCTCGGCGCCGGCCACGTCGGTGCGGTCCAGGGTCGGCAGCGGCTGGCGGCTGAGCGCCAGCGCGGTCGGCCGGTCGCCGTGCTCCAGCGCCTGCCGCCACGCCCACGCGGTCTCGTTGGCGTCCGCCGGGCGGACCACGTCCAGGCCGGGGATGGCGCGCAGCGCGGTCAGGTGCTCCACCGGCTGGTGGGTCGGGCCGTCCTCGCCGAGGCCGATCGAGTCGTGCGTCCAGACGTAGACCACCGGCAGCTTCATCAGCGCGGCGAGCCGCACCGAGGGGCGCATGTAGTCGCTGAACACCAGGAACGTGCCGCCGTACGGGCGGGTGCCGCCGTGCAGGGCGATGCCGTTGAGGATCGCGCCCATGGCGTGCTCGCGGATGCCGAAGTGCAGGGTGCGGCCGTACTCGTGGCCCGGGAAGTCCTTCGTCGCGTGCACCGCGGGGATGAAGGACGGCTCGCCCTTCATGGTGGTGTTGTTGCTCTCCGCCAGGTCGGCCGAGCCGCCCCAGAGCTCGGGCAGCACCGGGGCGAGGGCCTCCAGGACCTTGCCGGAGGCGGCCCGGGTGGCGATGCCCTTGGCGTCGGCCGGGAAGGTCGGCAGCGCGTCGGCCCAGCCCTCGGGGAGCTTGCGGGCGGCCAGCCTGTCCCAGAGCGCCCGGCGCTCCGGGTTGGCCTTCGCCCAGCCGTCGAACGCGGTGGTCCACGCGGCCTGGGCCGCGGCGCCCCGCGCCATCACCTGGCGGGCGTGGTCCAGCACCTCCTCGTCGACCTGGAAGGTCCGCTGCGGGTCGAAGCCGAGGATCTCCTTGGTGGCCTTCACCTCGTCGGCGCCGAGCGCCGAACCGTGGATCTTGCCGGTGTTCTTCTTGTTGGGTGCGGGCCAGCCGATGATGGTGCGCAGCGCGATGAAGGAGGGGCGGGCGGTCTCCGCCTTGGCGGCCAGCAGCGCCCGGTGCAGCGCCTCGACGTCCTCGTGGTAGTCGCCCTGGTCGGCGTCGCCGCGGCGCCAGTCCACCGTCTGCACGTGCCAGCCGTACGCCGCGTAGCGGGCCGCGACGTCCTCGCTCTTGGCGATGCGGGTGTCGTCTTCGATCGAGATCTCGTTGTCGTCGTAGATCACGCAGAGGTTGCCGAGCTGCTGGTGGCCGGCGAGGGCGCTGGCCTCGTGGCTGATGCCCTCCTCGATGTCACCGTCCGAGGCGATGCACCAGATGTCGTGGTCGAAGGGGGAGTCGCCGGCCTCCGACTCCGGGTCGAACAGACCGCGCTCCCGGCGCGCCGCCATGGCCATGCCGACGGCGTTGCCGAGGCCCTGGCCGAGCGGGCCGGTGGTGGTCTCCACGCCGGGGGTGTGCCCGTGCTCGGGGTGGCCCGGGGTGAGCGAGCCCCACTGGCGCAGCGCCTTGAGGTCCTCCAGGGACAGCGGGTAGCCGGAGAGGAAGAGCTGGATGTAGAGGGTCAGGCTGGAGTGCCCGGCGGAGAGGACGAACCGGTCCCGGCCGGGCCAGGTCGGGTCGGCCGGGTTGTGCCGCATGACCCGGTTGAAGAGCAGGTACGCAGCCGGGGCGAGGCTCATCGCCGTGCCCGGGTGGCCGTTGCCGGATTTCTCCACGGCGTCCATGGCCAGCACGCGGACCGTGTCGACGGCCCTGCGGTCGAGGTCGGACCAGTTGAGAGCGGGAAGCTCGGGTCGGTTGGCAGCCACGTTGGTTGTGCTCCTCGGCAGATGGGCGGAACCCTCGGTGATGACCCTATCGAGCGGTCCTAAACGTACGCCCGGGGATCTCCGCATGCTCTTCTGTACGGTCCGACCGGATCGGTCATGCACCGCGGACTGTGACGGCCCGCACCGTTGTCGGGTCTCCGGGGCAGCCAAAACGACGACGCGTAGTCTGTGGGTCGGTGTGTGGACCCCGACGGGTCCAGCCCGACCCCGACCTCCCCCGCCAAGCCGGAAGGTGGCAATCCGTGAGCATGATCACCGAGCGCCCCGTCAGCAAATCTGCCGGGCAGCCGCCGGTGGGCGCGGCGGCGGAGGCCTCGGCGGGCGCTCGGCGGGACGTGCGGGCCGTGGTGGGCGCGTACGTGGCCCTGACCAAGCCGCGGATCGTCGAGCTGCTGCTGGTCACCACCGTGCCGGCGATGATGCTCGCCGACGGGGGGCTGCCCTCGCTCTGGCTGATGGCCGTGGTCCTGGTCGGCGGCTCGCTCGCCGCCGGCGCGGCCAGCGTGCTCAACTGCTACATCGACCGGGACATCGACCAGTTGATGCGGCGCACCAAGCGCCGGCCGCTGCCCGCGCACACCGTGTCGCCGCGCAGCGCGTTGATCTTCGGTCTGGTGCTCGCCGTGATCTCGGTCGCGCTGATGGCCGTGTTCACCAACTGGCTGGCGGCCGGGCTCACCCTGGCCGCGATCGCTTACTACGACCTGGTCTACACGCTCTGGCTCAAGCGGACCACGGCGACCAACACCTTCTGGGGTGGTGCCTGCGGCGCCGCGCCGGTGCTGATCGGCTGGGCCGCGGTCACCGGGTCGCTGGCTCCCGCCGCGTGGGGCCTGTTCGCGGTGGTCTTCTTCTGGCAGATGCCGCACTTCTACGCGCTGGCGATCAAGTACAAGGCCGACTACGCGCGGGCCGGCATCCCGATGCTGCCCGTGGTGGCCTCGGTCCGTCGGGTGAACGCCGAGATCCTGATCTTCTCCTGGCTGACCCTGCTCTCCTCGCTGGCCGTCTGGCCGCTCGGGATGAGCCCGATCTACGGGGTGACGGCGCTGGTCGTCGGCGGTGTCTTCGTGGTCGAGGCGCACAAGCTCTGCCGCCGCGCGGCGCGGGGCGAGGCGGTCAAGCCGATGCGGCTGTTCCACTGGTCCACCACCTACCTGACCATCCTCTTCGTGGCCGTCGCGCTCGACGCCCTGCTCTGATCCGGCCGTCCGGCGGGGACGGGGATCCCCGGGTCGAGGATTTTTTCCAGAATTTTTTTTCGGGGTTCGCCGGGCGGGTTCAACCGTGACAGACCGGGCCGATTCGGCCCGCCCGCTTCGCCCCTCCTTATCCGACATGTCCGGGCGAAAAACCTGTGGTCTTCCTTAAACCCGTAGGTAATTGGCATCACAATTGGTTCATCGTTCTCGCACATGTGGGTGGAAGTCTGCTTAGGCTTCGCGTCATGGCAGATGGTTCCGATACGACGCTGACGGCTGAACAGACCGCCGAGCAGGCCCCAAACGGCCTGGTCGCGGGCATCAAGTCGTTCGCCGCCGGGCACGGCGGGGCGAAGGCGGTCATCGAGTACGTCGGCAAGCGCGGCGCGCGGATCGTCCTCGTGGGTGAGGACGGTGCGTGGGCCGACCAGTTCGCCGACGACACGGACGTCGCGCGGCAGGCCTGCGCCAAGGCCGGGGTCGCCGTCGAGAACGCCTGGGAGCGTGAACTGATGGACCAGATGCGTCCGAGCAACGACCTCTGGCGGTCGATGGCCCGGCGCACGATGGCCCGTTGATCGACAGATGACCCACCACCACCAGTCGACCCGGGGGGAACCCCGGGTCGCTCTCGTCACCTGCACCGCGCTGACCGACCTCGACCCGGACGACCGGCTCGTGCTCGCCCCGCTGGCCGCCCGCGGCATCACCGCCGAGGTGGTGGTCTGGGACGATCCGGCCGCCGACTGGTCGGCGTACGACCTGGTCGTGCTCCGCTCGCCGTGGGACTACGCGCTGCGCCGCGACGAGTTCGTCGCCTGGGCGCAGACCGTCCCGCGCCTGGTCAACCCGGCCGACGTGGTCGCCTGGAACACCGACAAGCGCTACCTGGCCGAGCTGTCCGCCGCCGGCGTGCCGACCGTCCCGACCACCTGGGTGGAGCCGGGGCGGGACTGGACGCCGCCCGCCGACACCGGCGAGTACGTGATCAAGCCGGCGGTCAGCGCCGGCAGCCAGGACACCGGCCGGTACGACCTGACCGACCCGGAGCACCGGGAACTGGCCGTGGCCCACGTGCGGCGGCTCTCCGACGCCGGCCGGGTCGCCATGGTCCAGCCGTACCTCGACGCGGTGGACACCGCGGGGGAGACCGCGCTGCTCTTCCTGGCCGGGCCCGGCGGCCTGGCGTTCAGCCACGCGATCCGCAAGGGTGCCATGCTGGTCGGCCCGGACCTGGGCGTCGCGGGGCTCTACAAGCGCGAGGAGATCGCCGTCCGGACGGCCACGCCCGAGCAACTCGCCGTGGCGGAGAAGACCCTGGCCGTGCTGCCCGGCGGCCCCGGGCGGCTGCTCTACGCCCGGGTGGACCTCATCCCGGGCCCGGACGGGTCGCCCGTCCTGGTGGAGTTGGAGCTCACCGAGCCCAGCCTGTTCATCGGGTACGCCGACGGCGCCCCCGACCGCCTCGCCGAGGCGATCGCCACCCACCTGACCTGACGTCTTCGGGTGCGTTTGTCGTCGCCACGGCGACGACAAACGCACCCGTTCCTTTTGTCGCCCCGCCCGCTTACCGGCCCCGCCGCCCCGCCCCGCCTCGCCCGGCCGAGATCCGCACAACTCCAGGGAAGTAGTGGCCACCACGCGCGCGGAGGCCACTACATCAGGGAAATTGCGCGGGACTTGAGCGCGGGGAGCGCGGCCGCCAGGAAGGTGGCGGGTCAGGCGGCGGCGGTGGCGGGCTCGGGGGCCCGGGTGGGCTGCGGCGCCGGGGCGACCGGGCGGCGCTCCCGGGTCGACCAGAGCACGGCCAGGGTGGCCAGCAGCACCAGGCAGGAACCGAGCATGTGCGCGGCGACCAGCACCGCCGGCAGGTGGGTGAAGTACTGCACGAAGCCGATCAGGCCCTGACCCAGTTCGACGGCGACCAGCACCACGGCGGCCCGGGTGGCCCGCTCGGCCCCCACCGCGCGGAACGCGAAGACCAGCGCGACCGAGAGGCCGATCAGCAGGAAGACTCCGTCGGCGTGCACCTGCGAGATCGACTCCGGGTCGAGCCCGTTGCGCGCCGCGCCCTGGTCGCCGGCGTGCGGGCCACTGCCGGTCACCCAGGTGCCGATCACCAGCACCGCCGCGCTCACCAGCGTGGTGAGCGCGGCGAGGGTGCGCAGCGGCGCCGGCACGGTGGGGGTCGCCGGGACGTCCGCCTCGCCGGTGCGCCGCCAGAGGGCGTACGCGGCGGCGATCACCACCATCGAGGCGAGGAAGTGCAGCCCGACCACCCACGGGTTGAGGTTGGTCAGCACGGTGAACCCGCCGATCACGGCCTGGGCGGGGATGCCGAACAGCACGCCGACCGCGAGCGGCAGCAGCCCGCGCCGGCGGGGCCGCTGGGCCAGCACGGCGAGCACCACGGCGAGCGCGATGACGCCCACCGCGAAGGTGAGCAGCCGGTTGCCGAACTCGATCACCCCGTGCACGCCCATCTCGGGCGTGGTGGTGTACGACTCGTCCGTGCACCGGGGCCAGGTGGGGCAGCCGAGACCGGAGGCGGTGAGCCGGACCGCCCCGCCGGTGACCACGATCGCCACGTTCGCGATGATCGAGGCGTACGCGAGGCGGCGCAGCAGCGCGGGGGAGACCGGGAACCGGACGGAAGGCTTCACGGAGCGAATCCTACGCACCGTAGTGGTCCCCGATCGGGTGACTCCGGTACCCCGGTGTCGGGAATCACCGGGTACCGGTTTGCAGGCCCCCCGCGAATTACGTAACGTTGCTGTTGTGAAAAACGCGGCGGCGCTCTCCGGGCAACCGCCGGCGACCGGGCAGGTCGCCGGCGACGGCCCCAGGTCGCGGCGCGGCGTCAGGCGCGCCGAGCTGGAGTCGTCGCAGTTCGCGTCCACCGATCTTTCCACCCGCGACCGGGTCACCCAGCTGCTGCTGGAGCAGGGCGCGACCACCGCCGCCCAGCTCGGCTCGGCGCTCGGGTTGAGCCCGGCGGCGATCCGCCGGCACCTGGACGCGATGCTCGCCGACGGCGACGTGGTCGCCCGGGAGCAGGTCGTCCGGGGCAGCCGGGGGCGGGGTCGCCCGGCCAAGGTCTTCGCGCTGACCGAGTCGGCCCGGGTGCGTTGCGGCACCCACCACTACGACAACATGGCCACCGCCGCGCTGCGCTGGATCGCCCGCACCGGCGGCCCGGAGGCGGTCGAGGCGTTCGCCGCCGAGCAGGTCTCCGCGCTGGAGGCCCGCTGCCGGGCCGCCATGGAGGACGCCGGCGACGGCCCGCTCGCGCGGGCGGAGGCGCTCGCGGGGGCGCTCACCGCCGAGGGCTACGCTGCCAACGCGTCCACGATCGCCTCCGGCGGCCAGCTCTGCCAGCACCACTGCCCGGTGGCGCACGTGGCCGCCGAGTTTCCGCAGCTGTGCGAGGCCGAGACGGCGGTGATCTCCCGTCTGGTCGGCACCCACGTGCAGCGCCTGGCCACCATCGCGCACGGCGACGGGGTGTGCACCACGCACATCCCGGCCCAGCCGCGTAAGTCCGGTAACACCGTCACCACTGTGAGGACAGATAGATGACCGAGCAGATCGTCCAGCCCCTGACCCAGGAGGAGCAGCTCGCCGCCCTCGGTCGCTACGAGTACGGCTGGGCCGACCCCGACGTCGCCGGGGCGTCCGCCCAGCGCGGCCTCAACGAGGCGGTGGTGCGGGACATCTCGGCCAAGAAGAACGAGCCGGCCTGGATGCTCGACCTGCGCCTGAAGGGCCTGCGGCTGTTCGAGCGCAAGCCGATGCCGGCCTGGGGCGCCGACCTCACCGGGATCGACTTCGACAACATCAAGTACTTCGTCCGGTCCACGGAGAAGCAGGCCGCCTCTTGGGAGGACCTGCCCGAGGACATCAAGAACACCTACGACAGGCTGGGCATCCCCGAGGCGGAGAAGCAGCGGCTGATCGCCGGTGTCGCGGCGCAGTACGAGTCCGAGGTCGTCTACCACAAGATCCGTGAGGACCTCGAGGAGCAGGGTGTCCTCTTCCTCGACACCGACACCGCACTGCGCGAGCACGAGGACCTGTTCAAGGAGTACTTCGGCACCGTCATCCCGGTCGGCGACAACAAGTTCGCCGCGCTGAACACCTCCGTCTGGTCCGGTGGCTCGTTCATCTACGTGCCGAAGGGCGTGCACGTGGAGATCCCGCTGCAGGCGTACTTCCGGATCAACACGGAGAACATGGGCCAGTTCGAGCGGACGCTGATCGTCGTCGACGAGGGCGCGTACGTGCACTACGTCGAGGGCTGCACCGCGCCCATCTACTCCTCGGACTCGCTGCACAGCGCGGTGGTCGAGATCATCGTCAAGAAGAACGCGCGCTGCCGCTACACGACCATCCAGAACTGGTCGAACAACGTCTACAACCTGGTCACCAAGCGCGCCGTCTGCCACGAGGGCGCGACCATGGAGTGGATCGACGGCAACATCGGCTCCAAGGTCACCATGAAGTACCCGGCGGTCTACATGACCGGCGAGCACGCCAAGGGCGAGGTGCTCTCGGTGGCCATGGCCG
Source organism: Micromonospora sp. NPDC006431 (assembly GCF_042870725.1). NCBI lineage: Bacteria > Bacillati > Actinomycetota > Actinomycetes > Micromonosporales > Micromonosporaceae > Micromonospora > Micromonospora sp. NPDC006431. The sequence continues at coordinate 162,761 of NZ_JBIAHQ010000013.1, read as the reverse complement.
GCGAGGGCCAGCACCAGGACGCCGGCGCCAAGATGGTGCACGCGGCGCCGCACACCTCCTCGACCATCGTGTCGAAGTCGATCGCCCGGGGCGGCGGCCGCACCTCGTACCGCGGCCTGGTGCAGGTGCTGGAGGGTTCGCACAGCAGCCGCAGCACGGTCAAGTGCGACGCGCTGCTGGTCGACACCATCTCCCGCTCGGACACCTACCCGTACGTCGACATCCGTGAGGACGACGTGTCGATGGGTCACGAGGCGACCGTCTCCAAGGTCAGCGAGGACCAGCTCTTCTACCTGATGAGCCGGGGCCTGAGCGAGGACGAGGCGATGGCGATGATCGTGCGCGGCTTCATCGAGCCGATCGCCAAGGAGCTGCCGATGGAGTACGCCCTGGAGCTCAACCGCCTGATCGAGCTCCAGATGGAGGGCGCGGTCGGCTGACCCCGGCCACCCCGACGACTGCTCCGGGTCGCGGCGCGGCGGAAGACGCGCCGGGCCGGAGTGTCGCCCCGCGGGCCGGTGACACCGGCCCGCCGGACCCAGCACGAAACACCGCCGTCGCAGAACAGCAAGGAAGAGATGACTACCCAGGCTTCCGCGCCGCCCGCCACCAAGTCGCAGGCGCTCCGCTCGTACGACGTCGCCGACTTCCCGGCCCTCACCGGCTTGGAGGAGGACTGGCGTTTCACCCCGCTCAAGCGCCTGCGCGGCCTGGTTCAGGCGCAGGCCGCGACCGGCACGGTCCGCCACGAGTACGCCGACCTGCCCGAGGGCGTCACCGTCAGCCGGATCGGCAAGGACGACCCGCGGGTGGGCAGCGTGCTCACCCCGTTCGACCGGGTCAGCGCGCTGGCGTACGGCGAGGCCGGGCAGGCGCTGCTGGTGCAGGTCGCCCGGGACGCGGTGGTGACCGCGCCGGCGCGCCTGCGGGTGGTCGGCGAGGGCGCCGACAAGCTCGCCTTCGGCCACACCTTCGTCGAGGTGGGCCGGTTCGCCGAGGTGACCCTGGTGCTGGAGCACGCCGGTTCCGCCACCCTCGCCGACAACGTCGAGGTGGCGGTGGCCGACGGCGCGAAGCTGACCCTGGTCACCGTCGCCGACTGGGCCGACGACGCCGTCCAGGCGCAGCACCTCAAGGTGCGGCTGGGTCGCGACGCCAAGGTGATCCACGTGCAGGTGAGCCTCGGCGGCGACCTGGTCCGGCAGTACACCTCGGTGGAGTACGGCGACCGGGGCGGCGAGGCCGAGCTGTACGGCGTCTATTTCGCCGACTCCGGCCAGCACCTGGAGCACCGGCAGCTGGTCGACCACACGGTGCCGGACTGCCGCAGCTACGTCGGCTACCGGGGCGCCCTGCAGGGCGACAGCGCGCACACGGTCTGGGTCGGTGACGTGCTGATCCGGGCCGAGGCGACCGGCACCGACACGTACGAGATCAACCGGAACCTGCTGCTCACCGACGGCGCCCGGGCGGACTCCGTACCCAACCTGGAGATCGAGACCGGCGAGATCGCCGGCGCCGGCCACGCCAGCGCGACCGGCCGCTTCGACGACGAGCAGCTCTTCTACCTGATGGCCCGCGGCATCCCGGAGGAGGAGGCCCGCCGCCTGGTGGTCCGCGGCTTCTTCGCCGAGCTGATCAACAAGATCCCGGTCGTGGAGCTGCGCGAGCGGCTCGGCGACGCGATCGAGGCCCGCCTGACCAAGGCCGGCGCCTGATGATCAGGATCTGCGCGACCGAGGACGTGCCGAAGGGCACCGCGATCAGCGCCGACGTCGACGGCACCCAGATCGCGATCGTGCACGGCGAGGACGACAACTTCTACGCCGTGTACGACGAGTGCTCGCACGCCGCGGTGGCCCTCTCCGAGGGCGAGATCGAGGGGTGCACGCTGGAATGCTGGCTGCACGGATCCCGTTTCGACCTGCGTACCGGTGAGCCCACGGGGCTGCCCGCGACCGAACCCGTTCCCGTCTATCCCGTCGAAGTCCGCGACGGCGACATCTACCTTCCTGTGGGCGACGACGGCCGCCCGAAGCCGAGCAATGGAGTGACCCGATAATGAGCACCCTGGAGATCCGCGACCTGAAGGTGTCGGTCAAGCTGCCCGAGGGTGAGCTCAAGCCGATCCTGCACGGGGTCGACCTGACGGTGAGGTCGGGCGAGACCCACGCGATCATGGGCCCGAACGGCTCCGGCAAGTCGACCCTGGCGTACTCGATCGCCGGCCACCCCAAGTACGAGATCACCGGCGGCTCGGTGACCCTGGATGGCGAGGACGTGCTGGCCATGTCCGTCGACGAGCGGGCCCGCGCCGGCCTCTTCCTGGCCATGCAGTACCCGGTCGAGGTCCCCGGCGTCTCCGTCGCCAACTTCCTGCGTACCGCCAAGACCGCGATCGACGGCGAGGCGCCGAAGCTGCGCACCTGGGCCGGCGAGCTGCGCGGCGCCATGGAGAAGCTGCAGATGGACCCGGCGTTCGCCCAGCGCAACGTCAACGAGGGCTTCTCCGGCGGCGAGAAGAAGCGGCACGAGATCGTGCAGCTGGAGCTGCTCAAGCCGAAGATGGCGATCCTCGACGAGACCGACTCCGGCCTCGACGTGGACGCGCTGCGCGTGGTCAGCGAGGGCGTGAACCGGGTCCGCGACACCGGCGACACCGGCCTGCTGCTGATCACCCACTACACCCGGATCCTGCGCTACATCAAGCCCGACTTCGTGCACGTCTTCGTGGCCGGCCGGATCGTCGAGCAGGGCGGCCCGGAGCTGGCCGACAAGCTCGAGGAAGAGGGCTACGAGCGGTACGTCGCCGGGGCCGGTTCGGCGCGGGCCTGAGAGCCGGAAGGACCGCGGATATGACCACCATCGCCATCCCGCCGGGAATGCCGCAGTACGACGACGTGCCACGTTACGACGTGGACGCGGTGCGCGCCGACTTCCCGATCCTGGACCGGGAGATCAACGGGCACCGGCTGGTCTATCTCGACAGCGCCAACACCTCGCACAAGCCGCGGCAGGTGCTCGACGTGCTCGCCGAGCACTACGCGCGGCACAACGCCAACGTGTCGCGCTCGGTGCACACCCTGGGCACCGAGGCGACCGAGGCGTACGAGGGGGCCCGCGCGAAGATCGCCGCGTTCATCAACGCGCCGAGCGTGGACGAGGTGGTGTTCACCAAGAACTCCACCGAGGCGATCAACATCGTGGCGTACGCGTTCTCCAACGCCTCGCTGCGCGCCGACGCCGACCCACGCTTCCGGCTCGGCCCGGGCGACGAGATCGTGATCTCCGAGATGGAGCACCACTCGAACATCGTCCCGTGGCAGCTCCTGGCGGAGCGGACCGGCGCCACCCTGCGCTGGTTCCCGGTCACCGACCACGGCCGGCTCGACGAGTCCGGGCTGGCGGACCTGGTCACCGAGCGGACGAAGATCGTCTCGCTGGTGCACACCTCCAACATCCTGGGCACGGTCAACGCCACCGCGCGGATCACCCAGCGGGTTCGCGAGGTGGGCGCCCTGCTGCTGCTCGACTGCTCGCAGTCGGTGCCGCACATGCCGATGGACGTGGTCGACCACGACGCGGACTTCATCGTCTTCACCGGGCACAAGATGTGCGGCCCGACCGGCATCGGCGTGCTCTGGGGCCGGTCGGAGCTGCTCGCCGCGATGCCGCCGGTGCTCGGCGGCGGCTCGATGATCGAGACGGTGACGATGGCCCGGTCGACGTTCGCCGCGCCGCCGGCCCGGTTCGAGGCGGGCACCCCGCCGATCGCCGAGGCCGTCGCGCTCGGCGCCGCCGTGGACTACCTCAGCGGGATCGGCATGGGTGCCGTCCAGTGGCACGAGAAGGAGCTGACGGCGTACGCGCTGGACGCCCTCGCCACCGTGCCGGGGCTGCGCATCTTCGGTCCGAACGTGCCGGTCGGCCGGGGCGGGACGATCTCGTTCGCGCTCGGCGACGTGCACCCGCACGACGTCGGGCAGGTGCTCGACTCGCTCGGCGTGCAGGTCCGGGTGGGGCACCACTGCGCGAAGCCGGTGTGCACCCGGTTCGGGGTGCCGGCCATGACGCGGGCGTCGTTCTACCTGTACACCACGACGGAGGAGATCGACGCGCTGGTGGCCGGTCTCGAGCAGGTGCGGAAGGTGTTCGACTGATGCAGCTCGACCAGCTCTACCAGGAGATCATCCTGGACCACTACAAGCACCCGCACGGTCGTGGCCTGCGGGAGGCGGCGGACCCGGACGCCCGGGTCGGCGAGGCGCACCACGTCAACCCGACCTGCGGCGACGAGATCACCGTGCGGGTGACCACCGACGGCAAGGTGTTCACCGACATCTCGTACGACGGGATGGGCTGCTCGATCAGCCAAGCGTCGGCGAGTGTGCTGCACGAGCTGCTACGCGGCCGGGCCGCGGACGACGCGGTCGTGGTGCACGAGGCGTTCGTGGCGTTGATGTCCGGGCGTGGCCAGGTCACGCCGGACGAGGAAGTGCTCGGTGACGGGGTGGCGTTCGCGGGTGTCGCGCGCTACCCGGCGCGGGTGAAGTGCGCGTTGCTGTCGTGGATGGCGTTCAAGGACGCCGCGGCACGCGCCGGGGTGGGCGTGAGCCCGACGGAGGTGAAGGCATGAGCAGCGACGAGACCACCACGCCGGAGGCCGGCGCCGTGGCGACCGACGGCGCGGCGACGCCGGCCACCGGCGGGGCCGCCGCGGCCGGGAAGGCCGCGATCGGCGACATCGAGGAGGCGATGAAGGACGTCGTCGACCCGGAGTTGGGCATCAACGTGGTCGACCTGGGCCTGGTGTACGGCGTCCACGTCGACGACGAGAACGTCGCCACCCTGGACATGACGCTGACCTCGGCGGCCTGTCCGCTCACCGACGTGATCGAGGACCAGGCCCGCCAGGCGCTGACCACCGGCCCGGGCGGCGGACTGGTCAACGACATCCGGATCAACTGGGTGTGGCTGCCGCCGTGGGGCCCCGACAAGATCACTGACGAGGGCCGGGACCAGCTCCGCTCCCTCGGCTTCAACGTCTGACCCGACCGATCACCGCTGTCGAGCGCGGCGCCCTCCGGGGCGTCGCGCTCGACGCGTTTTCGCCGCCTGTCCGCCCGGCCCGCCAAGGTCACGCTCGATCCTGGATGTGGTGGCCTCGGGGCGATGACCAGGCCACTACATCCCGGAATTAGCGCGATCCTGGGTGCCGGGGACGCGGTGGAGTGTGGGGGCGGAAATCGGGTGGCGGAGCCGGCGGGGTGGACGCAGGATGGCGGGGTGATCGAGGCGTACCCGAAGCAGGTTCCTGTCCGCGCGGCGACCGTCGCGCGTCGACAGCGCACCGTGCCCGGGTCCGCCTCGACCCGCCTCCGACCGTCGTGAGCGGGGCGTTCCTCGCCGGCCTGGTCGCCGGCTACGGCGTTGCCATACCGGTCGGCGCGATCGCGATCCTCATCCTCGGGCTGAGCGCGCGTACCGGGTTCCGGGTCGGCGCGGCGGCCGCGCTCGGGGTGGCCACCGCCGACGGCCTCTACGCCGCGGTGGCGGCCCTCGGCGGCGCGGCGGTGGCCGGCTGGCTCGCGCCGTTCGGCGGGCCGCTGCGGTGGGTCGCCGCCGGGGTGCTGCTCGCCCTCGCCGGGCACGGGGCCTGGCGAGCGCTGCGCCCCGCTGTCCCGGCCCGGGCGGCCGTTGGGCGGGGTGGTCTGGACAGCTCGGTGCGGGCGTTCACCGCGATCCTCGCACTAACGCTGCTCAACCCGGCCACCGTGGTCTACTTCGCGGCCCTGATCCTCGGTCGCGGCGAGGTGGGCGGTTCGGGCCCGCGTGCCGCCCTGCTCTTCGTCCTCGGGGCGTTCCTCGCCTCGGCCAGCTGGCAGTTGGTGATCGCCGGGGGTGGCACGCTGATCGGCCGGGCGCTCACCGGTGCGCGTGGGCGCCGGGTGACCGCGTTGCTGTCCAGCGCCATCATCGCGGCGCTCGCCGTCGCCACCCTGCTCAGCGGGTGACGAGTCACCGACCATCATGGACGGTTCGAATATGACAGTCTCATGACGGAACCGCTGCGGGCCTGTGACACGGGCATCGGTCGAACCGGCAGTTCAGCCGACCGAACGCACGGTTTTTGCTCCCGTCTCCGACCGCCGGTGCTCAGTCGTCGGGTCGCCCGTCCCGGTGCGGGGTGACGGTGACCTGCGCCGATACCCGCCCGCCGGGCGGGCACCGGACGCCGTCCTGGCAGAGCCACATCCGCTTTCCGGGTGATGTTCGGAGTCCGTCGTGCGCCTAGGGTCTCTGACCAATTCGTAAATCACTCGCGTACGCCCGGTCACCCCCGGGGGGCGCGGGTCGGTTCCACCCTCCACTGAGCAGGGAGACGACTTGAGGATCACTCTGGTACGTCCGCCGCGCGACCGGAAACCGGACAGCCGGTCGCGGCGCGGGCGGATCGCTGCCCTCCTGGTCGCCGTGCTGGCCGCGGCGGCGCTGCCCGCCCTCGCGGCACCCGCGCCGGCCTCCGCCGCACCGTCCGGCAACGGTCCGTGGCACAAGGTCGACGGCAAGCCGGCGTCGACCAAGGCGGGCCGGAAGGCCAACGTCAACGCGAAGCGGCTGACGGCGTACACGTTGGACCGCGGCAGCATGAAGAGCCTGCTGGACAAGGCGCCGGCGGAGCAGCGCCGCGGCCTGGCGCGCGCCGCGCGGCAGGTGGTGTCGCTGCCGGCGCCCGACGGGACGTTCCAGCGCTTCGAGCTGGTCGACTCGCCGGTGATGGATGGCGGCCTGGCCGCGGCGCACCCCGAGATCACCACGTACGCGGGCAAGGGCCTGGACGACCCGAGCGCGACCATCCGGGCGGACCTGACCCCGCTCGGCTTCCACGCCTCGGTCCGCTCGGCGACCGGCAACTGGTACATCGACCCCTACTACCACCTCGACCAGAGCCTCTACGCGAGCTACTTCGCCCGTGACCTGGAGAACCCGCACGGCGAGTTCGTCGAGCGGGAGGACGTGGAGTCCGCGGCGCACGCGCTCGAGGACGAGGTCGCCGCGGCCCAGGCGGAGGTCCCCGCCGGACCGCTGGTGAAGCTGCGCACCTACCGGGTGGCGCTGGTGACCGACCCCTCCTACGCCACCTTCTTCGGCGCGGAGAACGTCACCGCCGCCAAGGTCACCCTGATGAACCGGGTCACCCAGATCTACGAGGACGAGACCGCGATCCGGCTCGTCCTGATCAACGACACCGACAAGACCAACCTGAACACCCCGGCGCTGGCCACCGAGCCGAACGGCCCGTGCGGTGCGGCGGCCTGCTTCACCACGGCGCAGCTCAGCTCCTGCGGCAGCAGCACGCTCAGCCGTAACCGGATCGTGCTCGGCCAGCTCGTCGGTGCCAGCAACTACGACGTGGGCCACATCGGCCTGGGCGTCAACGGCGGCGGCGTGGCCAGCCTCGGCGTCATCGGCGGCAACAGCAAGGCGCAGGGCTGCACCGGCCTGCCGACGCCGATCGGCGATTTCTACGCGGTGGACTACGTGTCGCACGAGATGGGTCACCAGTTCGCCGGCAACCACACCTTCAACGGCACCCAGTACAACTGCTCGGGCGGCAACCGCAGCGCGGCGAACTCGTACGAGCCGGGCAGCGGGTCGTCCATCATGGCGTACGCCGGCATCTGCCAGCAGGACAACCTGCAGCCGCACAGCGACCCGTACTGGTCGCACCGCAGCTACACCGAGATCACCACGTACGTCACGTCGAGCCGTCCGGCGATCAGCGAGGTGCAGACCGTCTCGCTGTACGACTACGACACCAACGGTGACTCGTTCACGGTCAACTACGCCGGCAACGACTCGGCGCCGATCGTGCGGGGAGTCAACTACACCACCGCCGGCATCAAGGCCGCCATCGAGGGGATCGCCGGCTGGCCGGCCGGCGCGACCGTCACGGTGGCCGCCTTCGGCGGCAGCGGCACGCTGAACGACACCGGTTTCCAGGTGACCTTCGGCGGCATGCTGGCCAACACCAACGTCGCGTCGCTGACGCTCACCAACTTCTCCGGTGCCTCCGGTTTCGTCGGTGAGACGGCCAAGGGCGGCGCCATCGACAACGGCGGCCACGTGGTCGAGGAGACCGCCAACCACGCCCCGGTGGTGACCGTGCCGGGCACCGTCACCATCCCGGTGCGTACCCCGTTCGCGCTGACCGGCAGCGCCACCGACTCCGACGGCGACACGGTGACGTACCTGTGGGAGCAGAACGACCGGGGCGCCAGCGCCGGCACCGCGCTGGTGAACAACACCAAGACCAACGGTCCGCTGTTCCGGGTGTTCGGCGAGGCGGCGTACGTGTCGCCGAGCGACACCCTGAAGTACCACTCGCCGGGTCTGAACGCGGTGACCACCAACTCGACCCGGGTGTTCCCCGACATGAAGCAGATCCTGGCGGGCAACACCAACGCCAAGACGGGCGCCTGCCCGGCCGCTCCGGCGCCGCCGCCCACCGGGGGCGCCTCGAACGTGCCGGCCGAGCTCGTCGACTGCTACTCCGAGTTCCTGCCCACCCGGGACTGGGTCGGCTTCACCAACGACCGGACCATGCACTTCAAGCTCACCGCCCGGGACGGGCGGCTGGGTGGCGGCGGCGTCGGCAGCGCCGACGTCGCGGTCGTGCTGGCGCCGAACGCCGGTCCGTTCCTGCTCACCTCGCAGGGCACCGCCGCCGTCCTGGACGGTGGCTCGACCCAGACGGTGACCTGGGACGTGGCCGGCACCGACGCGGCGCCGGTGAACGCCAGCCAGGTGAAGATCTCGCTCTCCGCCGATGGCGGGCTGACCTTCCCGTACGTGCTGGCCGGGCAGACCGCGAACACCGGCACCGCGACGGTGACCCTGCCGAACGTGGCGACCAAGCAGGCGCGGATCAAGATCGAGGCGATCGGCAACATCTTCTTCGATGTCAACGACGCCGACTTCACCATCCGGTCCGCCCCGGTGGTCTCGAACGACGCCCCGGCCGGTGGCGCCCGCGTCCAGTACAGTGACGCGCTCTCGCCGACGGTCACCGTCACCGCGACCGACGGCGACACCGCCGGCGCGGCGCTGACCGCGTCCGCCGCGGGGCTGCCCGCCGGCCTGTCCCTGGCCGTGTCGGGCACCTCCGCGGCGGACGCCCTTCCCGGTACCCGGAGCTGGACGGTCACCGGCACCACCACGGCGGCCCCGGGTGACTACCCGGTCACCGTGACGGTGTCCGATGACGCCGGCCTGGCCGGCAGCACCTCGTTCACCGTCACGGTCACCGCCGAGGACGCGGCAGCGACCTGGGCCGGCGACACGCTGGTGACCACCGCCACCAGCGGTGCCGCCGGCAAGGCCCTGCTGCGGGCCGTCGTCCAGGACAGCTCGGTGCTGCCCGCGGCGACGGACGCCACGGCGGGTGACATCCGCACCGCCACGGTCACCTTCACCGAGGGTGGCGTGCCGCTCTGCACCGGCGTGCTGGACCTGCTCGGCACGGACACCACCAGCGCATCCGCGGCGTGCGAGGCCACCCTTTCGGAGGGCGCGCACACCGTCACCGCGACGGTCGGTGGCAACTACACCGGCAGCACCACCGCGCAGGTGACGGTCGCCGCCTCCGACGGCGGGTTCCTCACCGGTGACGGCGAGATCACCGTCACCCGCTCGGCGGGGGCGTACCCGGCCGACGCGAAGTCGAAGGTCGCGGTGGACCTGACCGCGAAGCCCGCCACGGCCAACAAGGCCGCCTCGGGCCAGGCTGAGATCGCGTTCCGCTCCGGCGGAAACTCCTACACGATCAAGGCCGGCACGGTTGACGGGCTCGGCGTCACCTCGGCCGGCAAGGTGGCCCAGGTGCGCTACCAGGCCAGCCTGTACGACAGCAACGGCAAGCTGGTGGCCAGCGGCCTGACGCTGGCGGTGACGGTGACCGACCGGGGCGCCCCGGGCCGGGACGACACCGTCGCGGTCACCCTGTGGAACGGCGGTGCCCTGCTCTTCTCGTCCGACTGGACGGGGAACGGGACCGCCGAGGTCAACCTGACGAGTGGCAACCTCACCGTCCACTGACCGACCGGTAGCGCGGGAGGACGCCGACCTCGGTGTCCTCCCGCGTTCCATTTCCCGCCGTGCCGGGACGATGTCCGATGCCGTACCGTCGTCGCATGAGCAGTCGACCCGCGGCCGGGGGCGGCCGGTGGGTCGAGCTGGACCCGACCCGCGTCGCCCGCTGGGTCGAGGGCTTCGCCGACCGGCACGGCCCACCCACCACCACCGTCCAGGGGTACGGCCTGCTGCTCGCCGCCCCGGACGGCGCGACCGCCGAGCTGCACACCCCGCCCGGCGCCCCGCCGGGCGCCGACGTACCCGGGTTCGTGGCCGCCGCCGGCGCGCCTCGCCGGCTCGGCCTGCTGCTGGCCCGTAAGGGCGCCGTGGCGGTCGGCGTCGCCGAGGGGACCGAGCTGGTCGTCTCCAAGGTGGACACCCGCTACGTGCAGGGACGCACCGCCGCCGGTGGCTGGTCGCAGCAGCGCTTCGCCCGGCGGCGGGACAACCAGGCCAAGGCGGCCCTGGGCGACGCGGTGGAGCTGGCGGTACGCCTGCTGCTGCCGGAGGCGGCGGCCCTGGCCGCCCTGGTCGGCGGTGGTGACCGCCGGGCGGTGGACACCGTGCTGGCCGACCGCCGGCTGGCCCCGCTCGCGGCGCTGCGCGCCGACCGGCTGCTCGACGTGCCGGAACCCCGGCACGCGGTGCTGGTCAACGCGATCGCCGCGGCCCGCGCGGTGCACGTCCTCGTCCGCGACCCCGACCACGACTGACCTGCTCTGGCCCCGCACCCGGTGCCCGCTTGCTCGGCTGGCGGCGCCCTGGCCACCTTGCGGTGCCCGTCGGCGTCCCGACCTGCCCAAGATCGCAACGGAACGTGGCGGGCTTCCGGTTCGGGCTGGATACACGAAGAGTGACCGAGCTTGCGTTGTCACCCGGCGACAAGCTGCCCGGCCCGAGCCGATTGACCAGGTGTTTTCTCTGTCGCCTCGACAGGTGGAACAGTCCTCGCCCCTCGCTTTGCTCTGCAGCCATATCCGCAACGCTCACGGACCGTGGCCGCTGCGTATGTGGCTGCAGAGCAAAGGAGGCTCGTGGGGTTCTGGGGTCCACTGCGGAATGTGACGCTAAGTGAGGAACCGGGCTGGAGTGGCGCTTCGAATTTCCACCCCACAGCGGGCTGGGATCATGGAGTGGCCAGCGCCTGGCTGCCGGGCCGGTTGCTGGCCGGATCCGGTCGAGGAACTCGCCCTGGTGGTCGGCGAGGCGGGCCGCGAGCGGGAGCGGGGCAAACCGGCAGGCGAACGTCAGCCCGTCGTCCTCGCCCCCTCCGGCGACCCGGTGCGCCCACCCGCTGCCCCGGATGGACGCGGCGGACCCCGACGCACCGGGCGGTGGCCCGCCGGGCGCCGGGGCCCCGGGATGCCGGGGTGCCGGGGTGCCGGGGTGCCGTCAGAGGGTGCCGCCGAAGGTGTCGCAGGCCTTCGGGTCGCCGGTGGAGTAGCCCTTGGCGAACCACTGCTGGCGCTGCGCGGACGTGCCGTGGGTGAACTCGTCCGGGTTCACCGGCCGCCCGGCCCGCTTCTGGATCGCGTCGTCGCCGATCTTCTCGGCGGTGTCGATCGCCTGCCGGATGTCCTGGTCGGTGATGCTCTTGAAGATCTTCTGGCCCTGCGCGTCCGAGGTGCCGGTGGCGTTCTTCGCCCAGGCGCCCGCGTAGCAGTCCGCCTGCAGCTCCAACTTCACCGAGAGCGCGTTGGCGTTGTTCGGGTCGCGCTGCTGCTGGCGGCGCATCTGCGCCTCGGTGCCGAGCAGGTCCTGCACGTGGTGCCCGTACTCGTGGGCCAGCACGTACGGCTGGGCGAACTCGCCCTCCGCGCCGAGCTGGTCGGCCAGTAGGCGGTAGAAGGTGAGGTCGATGTAGACCAGGTCGTCGGCCGGGCAGTAGAACGGTCCGACGCCGGAGTCGGCCCGGCCGCAGCCGGTGCTCACCGCCTGGCTGAAGAAGACGGTCCTGGAGGGCTGGTACTGCTCGCCGAAGACCTCCGGCAGGGCCGTGCGCCAGTACGCCTGGATCGAGTTGACGTAGAGGGTGTTGCGGCAGTCGAGCTGCTTGAGCGCGTCCTGCGCCGAGCACTTCTGCTCCAGCGTGGTGTTGTCGCCCTGGTCCGAGCCGCCGCCGCTGGTCGCCGCGTTGAGGCCGAAGCCGCCGCCGACCAGGGCCACGAGGACGGCGATGATGATGCCCACGATCCCGCCCCGGCCGCCGCCGATCGGGATCGGAATGCCCATCCCGCCGCCTCCGCCAGACCCTCGCCGATCCTCCACCTGGCTGGTGTCGATCCGCGCGTTCTCGTTCAGCTCCATGTTGACCCCGATCACCGATCGTCCGTGTGTGGTGGTTGCGGTACCGGAATGGGTCCGGACGGCGTTTCCGGTACCCGATGATCTTGCCCGGTAATCCGGCGGGACGGGAGCGCCACGCCCGGTACACTTGCTCCGTGCTGCGCTGCGAAGGCTGAACGGCCCCGCGCCGACGGGAACTGGTGACCCGCCGGCGCTTTCGCGTGCCCTGAGTCAGCCCTTCCGGACCCCGAGAGCGAGTACCTCGAAATGATCACTGCCACCGGCCTGGAACTGCGCGCCGGTTCCCGGATCCTGCTGTCCGACACCACGCTGCGGGTGCAGCCGGGTGACCGGATCGGCCTGGTCGGCCGTAACGGCGCCGGCAAGACGACCACGCTCAAGGTGCTGGCCGGGGAGGGGCAGCCGTACGCCGGGCAGATCGACCGGCGCAGCGCGATCGGCTACCTGCCGCAGGACCCGCGTACCGGCGACCTGGACGTGACCGGGCGGGACCGGGTGCTCTCCGCCCGCGGACTGGACGTGCTGATGGCGCAGATGAAGGAGTTGGAGGCGAAGCTCGCCGAGGGCGCCGACGACGAGCGCCTGGTCCGTCGCTACGGCGCGCTGGAGGACCAGTTCGCCTCGCTCGGCGGCTACGCGGCCGAGGCCGAGGCGGCCCGGATCTGCGCCAACCTCGGGCTGCCCGACCGGGCCCTGGCGCAGACCATCGGCACCCTCTCCGGCGGCCAGCGGCGCCGCATCGAGCTGGCCCGGATCCTGTTCCGGGACGCGGGCGAGAACGGCGGCGGCATCCTGCTGCTCGACGAGCCCACCAACCACCTGGACGCCGACTCGATCACCTGGCTGCGCGGCTTCCTGGCCAACCACAAGGGCGGCCTGATCGTGATCTCCCACGACGCCTCGCTGCTCGAGGCGGTGGTCAACAAGGTCTGGTTCCTGGACGCCACCCGCTCCGTGGTCGACGTCTACAACCTTGGCTGGAAGGCGTACCTGGAGGCGCGGGAGACCGACGAGCGGCGCCGCCGCCGGGAGCGGGCCAACGCCGAGAAGAAGGCCGGCGCGCTGATGGCCCAGGCCGACAAGATGCGGGCCAAGGCGACCAAGACGGTGGCCGCGCAGAACATGGCCCGCCGGGCCGAGAAGCTGCTGAGCGGCCTGGAGGAGGTACGCGTCGCGGACAAGGTGGCGAAGGTGCGGTTCCCCACCCCGGCGCCGTGCGGCAAGACCCCGCTCACCGCGACCGGCCTGTCCAAGTCGTACGGGTCGTTGGAGATCTTCACCGACGTCGACGTCGCGGTGGACCGCGGCTCCCGGGTGGCCATCCTCGGCCTCAACGGCGCCGGCAAGACCACCCTGCTGCGGATGCTCGGCGGCCTGCTGGAGCCGGACACCGGCGAGGTGCGCCCCGGCCACGGCCTGCGGCTCGGCTACTACGCCCAGGAGCACGAGACCTTGGACGTGGACCGGACGATCCTGGCGCACATGCGCAGCGCCGCTCCGGAGCAGAGCGACACCGACCTGCGCAAGATCCTCGGCGCGTTCCTCTTCTCCGGCGAGGACGTCGACAAGCGGGCCGGGGTGCTCTCCGGCGGCGAGAAGACCCGGCTGGCCCTGGCCACCCTGGTCTGCTCCGGCGCCAACGTGCTGCTGCTCGACGAGCCGACCAACAACCTCGATCCGGTCAGCCGGGAGCAGGTGCTCGACGCGATCGCCCGCTATCCCGGCGCGATCGTGCTGGTCACCCACGACCCCGGCGCGGTGACGGCGCTGAAGCCCGACCGCGCCATCCTGCTGCCCGACGGCGACGAGGACGCGTGGAGCGACGACCTTCTCGAACTCGTCGAACTGGCCTGATCCGAGCCCGGGGCAGCCGAGCAGATCGGTCACCCGAGGGAGCGGACGGATCGGCCGGCCGGACGGCTCACCATGATCCAGCCGGGCGGAGCCGCCTGACCGGTCAGTAGCATCACTCTATCGGGAAGCTGACATTGCATAGCGTGTCGGTTGGCGATTAGTTGATATCTGGCGCATGATCGTTCGAGGCGGTCTAATAGGTGGGACCGTATCCGAACCGCACAGTCTGGGACGTGAGGGATCAGCATGGCAGCCACCGGCACAGCCACCAGCACTGAGAAAGGTCGCCGGATCGTCGGAGCCGAGCGCCAGACGCTCGCCAAGGACCTGGTAAAGCGGTACACCTCGGGTGAGAGCATCCGTGCGCTCGCGGCCTCGACCGGCCGTTCCTACGGGTTCATTCACCGGGTGCTGACAGAGTCCGGGGTGCAGCTGCGGCAGCGTGGCGGTGCCCGGCGTCGCAAGAAGGCGTGACCCGCTCACCAGCGTCGTCCATCAGCGTTGTACTCCGGATGGTCCGATGACCTCCGCAACGACCGGAGTGCGACTCGACTGCGACGGGCCGGTTGCGACGGTGACGTTGTGCCGGCCCGACGTGCTCAACGCGCAGACCCCGGCGATGTGGCGCGCGATCAGCGACTTTTCCCGCGATCTGCCCGGCGACGTCCGGGTCGTGGTCGTACGCGGCGAGGGGCGGGCCTTCTCCACCGGTCTCGACCTGTCGTTGGCCAGTGCCTCCGGCCCGGGCTCCTTCGCTGAGCTCGCCACGCTGCCAGAGCGGGAGTGCGCGGACCGGATCGCCGATTTCCAGGCCGGCTTCACCTGGCTGCACCGCCCGGACGTGATCTCCATCGCGGCCGTGCAGGGGTACGCGATCGGCGCCGGGTTCCAGCTCGCCCTCGCCTGTGACCTGCGGGTGCTCGCCGAGGACGCCGTGCTCTCGATGGCCGAGGTGACCCTCGGCCTGGTGCCCGACCTGGCCGGCACCAAGCGCCTCCTCGATCTGGTCGGCTACTCCCGGGCCCTGGAGATCTGCGCCACCGGTCGCCGGATGGACGCCGCCGAGGCGGACCGGATCGGGCTGGCCACCCTCGTGGTGCCCACCGCCGAGCTGGACGCCACCGTGCGGGACCTGGCCGCCGGCCTGCTGGCCAACAACCGGGACGCGATCGTGGAGATCAAGGCGCTGCTCGCCGGCGCCGCCGGGCGCAGCCACGCGGAGCAGCAGCGGGCCGAGCGGGAGGCGCAGACCCGCCGACTGCGCGACCTGGCCGGGCGGGGAGAATAGGTAAGGACCGTACGGGAAGATCCGGGTTACTCACGAGGTTGTCGTAGTCGTCGGGAGAATTGACCCGACGGTCCAGGGCTGCTCGACGACCCGGAGGTGACGAGTGTCCAACCCGATGGCCGGTGGCGGCATGGGCGGCTGGAGCATGCTCCGGTCGATGCGTGACCGTGATCAGGTTTCCACCCACCAGCTCAAGCACGGCACCGCCAAGCGGATCGTCGCGTTCGCCCGGCCGTACCGGCGCGACATCGTCGTCTTCCTGCTCACCGTGGTGATCGCCGCGGTGGTCGGGGTGGCCACCCCGCTGCTCGCCGGTGACGTCATCGACGCGATCGCCGGCGGCGGCCCCGACGCGCGCTCGACGGTGGTCCGGCTCGCCCTGATCATCGCCGCGCTGGCCGTCGCCGACGCGCTCTTCTCCCTGGCCCAGCGCTGGTATTCGGCCCGGATCGGCGAGGGCATCATCCTCGACCTGCGGACCCGGGTCTACGACCACGTCCAGCGGATGCCGCTGCAGTTCTTCACCCGCACCCAGACCGGTGCGCTGGTCAGCCGGCTCAACAACGACGTGCTCGGCGCCCAGCGGGCGTTCACCTCCACCCTGTCCGGGGTGGTCAGCAACGTCATCCAGCTGGTGCTCACCGCCGCCGCGATGCTCATCCTCTCCTGGCAGATCACCCTGCTGGCGCTGGTGCTGCTGCCGATCTTCATCATCCCGGCCCGCCGGGTCGGCCGGCGGCTCGCCGAGATCACCCGCGAGTCGTACAACCTCGACGCGAAGATGAACGCGACGATGACCGAGCGGTTCGGGGTGGCCGGCGCGCTGCTGGTCAAGCTCTTCGGCTCGCCCGAGGTGGAGGCACGCCGGTTCGCCGGCCGCGCGGAGCGGGTCCGGGACATCGGCATCCAGTCCGCCATGTACTCGCGGACCTTCTTCGTGGCCATGCTGCTGGTCGCCTCCCTCGCGCAGGCCCTCACGTACGGCCTGGGCGGGTGGCTCGCCGTCACCGGCGCGGTCAGCGCCGGCACCGTGGTCAAGCTCGCGCTGCTGCTCACCCGGCTCTACGGGCCGCTCACCGCGCTCTCCAACGTCCGGGTCGACGTGATGAGCGCGCTGGTCTCCTTCGACCGCGTCTTCGAGGTGCTCGACCTGCGGCCCGGCATCGAGGAGAAGCCCGCCGCAGTGCCGGTGCCCCGGGGCAGCGGCCGGGTCGAGTTCCGGGACGTGCGGTTCCGCTACCCGAGCGCCGCCGAGGTGTCGCTGGCCTCGCTGGAAGAGGTCACCACGCTGGACCGGACGGTCAACGAGCCGGTGCTCAAGGGCGTCTCGTTCAGCGTCGAGCCCGGACAGATGGTGGCCCTGGTCGGTCCCTCCGGCGCCGGCAAGTCGACGCTGTCCATGCTGATCTCCCGGATCTACGACGTCTCCGACGGGCAGGTGCTGGTCGGCGGCGTCGACGTCCGGGACGCCACCCTCGCCTCGCTGCGCGACGAGATCGGCGTGGTCACCCAGGACTCCCACCTGTTCCACGAGACCATCCGGGAGAACCTGCGGTACGCCAAGCCGGACGCCACCGACGACGAGATCTGGGCGGCCCTGGCCGGCGCGCAGGTGGCCGACCTGGTCCGCTCCCTGCCCGACGGGCTCGACACCACGGTCGGTGAGCGCGGCTACCGCTTCTCCGGCGGCGAGAAGCAGCGCATCGCCATCGCCCGGCTGCTGCTGAAGGCCCCGTCGATCGTCATCCTCGACGAGGCCACCGCCCACCTCGACTCGGAGAGCGAGGCGGCGGTGCAGCGGGCGCTGTCCGTGGCGCTGACCGGGCGTACCGCCCTGGTGATCGCGCACCGGCTCTCCACCGTGCGGGACGCCGACCAGATCCTCGTCCTCGACGAGGGGCGGATCGTCGAGCGCGGCCGGCACGAGGAACTGGTTGCCGTGGGCGGCCTCTATGCCGAGCTCTACCGCACCCAGTTCGCGGTGGCCGACTCGCCGGCCCCGTACGCCGAGCCGGACCAGCCGGAGCCGGTGGTCACCACCGTGCCCCTCGGCACGTACGTGGCGCAGGAGGCGCTGCCGCCGGCCGCGGCCAACTAGCCGGACACTCGGCGCCGACCGGAGCGGCTGGTCAGGCGTTCGTCGCCGCATGCAGCTCGGCAAAGGCGGCGCCGAGCGTCTCCGGCGTGAAGTGCGCGTTCAACCCGCTGGGGTTGGGCAGCACCCACAGCCGGGCGCCGCCGAGTGGCTCCGGCTGCGGGCCGAAGCCGGCCTTCGGCCGCGCGAACCCCACCCGGTACGCGGTCACCCCGACCACGGCCACCCAGCGCGGCCGGTACCGCTCGACCTTGCCGGTCAGCACCTCCGCGCCGCGTACCAGCTCCTCGGCGGTCAGCTCGTCGGCGCGGGCGGTGGCCCGGGGCACCATGTTGGTGATGCCCAGGCCGAGGGCCGGCAGCGCCTCCTGCTCGCTGGGGTGCAGCTGGCGTGGGGTGAAGCCGCCCCGGTGCAGCGCCGGCCAGAACCGGTTGCCCGGCCGGGCGAAGTGCCAGCCGGTGGCCGCCGACCAGAGCCCCGGGTTGATCCCGACGAAGAGCACGTCCAGGCCGGGCGCGATCAGGTCCGGCAGCAGCTTGCCGGTGGCCGCCGCGAGCTGCTCCTTCGTCGGGCGGGGATACCGCGGTGCGGCTGGCGGCTCGGCTGTCCGACCCGGGCCGTCCCCGCCGGCGCGGGACGCCCCCGCCCGGCTCGCACCGGCCGTGCCGACCCGGGTCGCCGCCGTCCGGGCCCCGTCCGGCGGGCCCGCCCCGGACCGGCGTCGCCCTGCCGTCACAGCCCGCGCAATGCGCCGCCGTCGACCGGCACGGTCACCCCGGTCACGTAGCTGGCGGCGGGGGAGAGCAGGAACGCCGCGACCCGGCCGAACTCGGCCGGATCGCCGAGCCGGCGCAGCGGGATGTCGGCCTCCGCCTCGGCCCGGGCGCGCTCCGGGTTGCCGCTGGCCGCCAGGAGTTCCTTGTTGCGGTCGGTCATGATCCGCCCCGGTAGCAGCGAGACCACCCGTACCCCGCGCGGCCCGTACTCGTCGGCGATGTCCTTGGCCACGCCGGCCAGACCGGGGCGCAGGCCGTTGGAGATGCCGAGACCGGGCAGCGGGCTCCGCGCCGAGGTGGAGAGGACCAGCGCGATCACGCCTCCGTCGGGGAGCGCGGCGGCGACCTTACGGGCGGTGCGGACACTGCCCAGGAAGATCGTCTCGAAGGACTCCCGCCACTGTTCGTCGGTCACCCGGGCGGCGCTGCCCGGCGGGGGACCACCCACCGAAATCAGCGCCCCGTCGAGCCGGCCGAACCGCTCGCACGCCAACGCGACCAACCGCTCCGGGGCACCCGGGTCGGTCAGGTCGGCAACCAGGCCGATGGCCCGCTCCGGCCCGCCGAGTGCCTCGACCGCTGCGGTCACCCGTTCCGGGGTGCGGGCGGAGATCACCACCCGCGCCCCGTCGGCGACGAGTTGCTCGGCGGTGGCGAAGCCGAGGCCACGGGAGGCGCCGGTCAGCACGTACACCCGGTCGGCGAGTCCGAGATCCATGTGTCCGATCCTGCCGTACCCGGGACCGGCTGTCAGCGGTGGGCCGGGCGGAGCAGGCGTACCCGACCGGCGAGCTGCACCGCGACGGCGTCGCCGGCCCGGGCGACGGCCGGCAGCCGGCGGGGGCGGGGTGTGGTGTGGCCGTCGTAGCGGGTGGCTGCCTCGCGGCTGGCCAGCTCCTCCGCGCCCAGCGCCGGCAGCCTGCCGTGGTCGCGCAGTTCCCGGGCCAGGTCCCAGCCGTCGCGCAGCGACCCGTTGGTCGGCCGGCCGGCCGCCCATTCGGCGAACGTGGCCGACCAGCCGGCGCCGAGGCCGGCGGCGAGCAGCGGCCAGTGCCGGGCCACGTCGCCCGCGCGTTTGCGCAGCAGGGCCCGGCGGGCCGCCGCCACCGGCCCGGGGGCGAACCCGGGCGGCAGCGGCCCACCGGCGACCAGCGCCGCGACCAGCTCCGCCTGTCGCGCGGCCAGGCCCTCGCCCGAATCGGCCGGGGCGGCACCGGGCGCGGGCGGCGGCCCGGCCGGGGGAGCGGCGGGTGGCGTCGCGCCCGGGGCGGCCGGATCCGCCCCGGCGGCGCGGTCGCGGCGGGTGCGGGTCATGTGACCACCGGGTACCCGGAGGCGGCGGCGAGCGCGTCCAGCTCGCCGCGCAGCTCGGCGGCGGGCGGGTAGTGGCCGTCGCGTTCCAGCAGCAGCGCCGGGGGCCGGTGCCGGGCGCACAGCTCACCGACCAGATCGAGCACCTCGACGGGGACGGGGTCGGTGTGCGTGTCGTGGTAGAAGCCGCCCTGCTCGGCGCCGCCGGCCACGTGGACGTAGGCGACCCGGTCCAGCGGCAGCCGGTCCAGCAGCGCGCGGGGGTCGCCGCCCCGGTTACGGGCGTTGGCGTGCACGTTGGCGAGGTCGAGCAGCAGCAGCGCCCCGGTGGCGTCGAGGATCTCGGTGAGGAAGTCGGCCTCGTCCAGCTCGTCGTCCGGCCAGTCGAAGAGCGCGGCGATCGGCTCGAGGGCGAGCGGCACCGGCAGCTCGGCCTGCGCCCGCCGCACGTTCGCCACCACCGCGGCGACCGCCTCCCGGCTGCGCGGCAGCGGCAGCAGGTGACCGGCCTCCAGACCGCCGGCCCGGACGAACGCGATGTGCTCGCTGACCAGCGGGGCGTTCACCGCCGCGGCCAGTCCGGCCAGGTGCGCCAGCCGGGCCGGGTCGACCGGTTCCGCACCGCCGAGGGAGAGCTTCACCCCGTGGGGTACGACGGTGACCCCGCGCTCGCACAGCTCGGCGAGGCCGTCGGGGAGCGGGCCGGCCGGGTTGACCGTCTCCGCCACCACCTCGACGAAGCGCAGCCCGGGCAGGCCGGCCACGAATCCGGCGATCTCCGGTCGCCACCCGACGCCGACCCCGTACGGCCCGGTCGGGGTGGGGGCCGGCGAGGCGCCGGTCATCCGCCGCACCCGCCGCCACCGCATCCGCCGCCGCCCCCGCAGGAGCTGCCCCCGCCGCACGAGCTGCTGCCGCCGCAGGAACTGCCCGAGCTGCCCGAGCCAGCGCCGCTCGCGCCGAGCGCCTGGCGCTGGATCTCGGCCTGGTCGGCGAAGCCCGGATCCATGGCCCAGATGGTGGCGGTGCCGAACAGCGCCACGCCCATCGCCGCGGCGGACGGGCCGTACGTGGCGTACGCGGGTGCGGCGGAGGGCCGCAGCCAGGTGTGCCGGTTGCGCAGCTCGTGGAGAGCCCGGTCGGCGGCCCGGGTCCGCCGGGGCGCCCGGGCGAGCAGCAGGAAGGCGATGAACAGCGGCACCAGGCTGAGCAGGAGGAAGCCGGCCGGCCGGCCGTTGGACAGGCCGACGAACGCCCGGATCACCCCGAGCGCCAGGAGGGCGGCGATCAGCATCGGCCCGCGCCGCAGCGCGTTCCGCTGCTCCGGTCCGAGCGTCAGGCCGCGCTGCTGGAGGCCGTCGCGGAGCTGCTCCAGGGCGCGGGTGACCCACTCGTCGTGGCGTAGCTCCCGGGAGTGCACGCCGCGCGCGGCGGCGTTGAAGATGGCCTGGTCGAGCGGGGTGACCCCGGCCGGCAGCGAGCCGGCGGTGGTGAGCCGCCGGTCGGGGGTCACGGTCACCACGCCGGCGTGGCGCAGCCCGCCGAGCGCCGTCCAGACCGCCAGCTGGTCGCCGCCGTTGAGGTACGCGGCCTGTTGCGGCCCGAGCTGCGCGGCGCCCCCGTCGACCGGAGTGCCGGCCAGGGCGCGGAACCGGTGCACCAGGGTCCCCACGACCAGCACGGCCGCGGCGAGGAGGTACCAGCGCAGGAAGACGGGGCCGGGGATGCCCCAGGTATCGCCCGGTGCGGCGAGGACGGTCATCTCTCTGCTCCTGTCGCGAGGGGGTCGCGGCCCATTGTGGAGCAGACCCGCCAGGGGGCATCCGGCCCGTCGACCGAGTTACCGGACCGAGATGCGGCGCGGGCGGTCAGTGGCGGCGGACCGCCTCCTCGACCAGGTCGAGCACCCGCCCCAGGTCGCCGGCCGGGCGGCCCATCGCCAGGTGCAGCACCAACCCGTCGTACGCCAGCTCCAGGAACTGGGCCAGCACGTCGATCGGCACGTCGTCGCGGAGCACCCCCGCCTCCCGCTGGCGGAGCAGGCGTTCCCGGGTGGCCTCGGCGATCGCCGCCGAGCGCTCCGCCCAGCGCTTGGCGAACGCCGGGTCGGTACGCAGCCGCCGGGAGACCTCCAGCTGGCTGCCGAGCCAGCCGGTGGTGTCCGGGGAGACCGCCCGGGCCAGCAGGTCCCGCATCACCTGGACCAGGCCGTTGCGGGCGACCGTCTCCACCATGACCGCCGCGTCGTCCTCGGCGACGGCGAGGAAGAGCGAGTCCTTGTCGCGGAAGTGGTGGAAGATGGCGCCGCGGGACAGCCCGGTGGCCTCCTCCAGGCGGCGGACCGTGGCACCCTCGTAGCCGTGCCGGGCGAAACAGGCGCGCGCGGCGGCGAGGATCTCCTGCCGGCGCGCGTCGAGCTGGTCCTGGCTTACTCTGGGCACGCACCGATCGTCCCAGGTGGGCCCCGCCGATGCAAACCGTACGTACGGCTTGAGATGCGCCTGCGCATGATCAGTCCGGGGTCCCGCCCCGGTTAGGATCGGCCCATGACCGCGCCCGCCCACCCGCTGACCGTGGCCGCCGTGCAGGCCGAGCCGGTTCCCGGCGACGTCGCCGGCAACGCCGCCACCGCCGCCCGCCTCGTCGGCCGGGCCGCCGGCGCCCGGATCGTCGTGCTGCCGGAGCTGTTCCTGCCCGCGTACCACCCGCCGACCCTCGCGGCCGACCCGGCCGGCACCCACGTGGTGGCCGACGCGGACGGCCGGGTCGACGACCCGCGGCTCGACCCGCTGCGGCAGGCCGCCCGGGACGGCGGGACGACCGTGGTGGTCGGGGCGGCGGTCCGGCACCCCGACGGGCGGCGCACCATCTCCTCGCTGGTGGTCGACCCGGCCGGCGCGGTGCGGGCGGCGTACGACAAGCAGCAGCTCTGGGGCGGCGAACGCGAGCTGTTCGACCCCGGCCGGCGCGGCGCCACCCTGCTGGTCGACGACTGGCGGTTCGGTCTCGGCATCTGCTACGACGGCTGCTTCCCGGAGCACGGCCGGGCCGCCGCCGCCGACGACGCGCACGGCTACCTCTGCCCGAGCGGCTACCTGGCCGGCTCGGAGCACCGTCGCGATCTCTACTACGCCGCCCGGGCCCTGGACAACACCATGTACGTGGTCTTCGCCAACGCGGTCGACGGTGCCGACCCGTGGCGGTTCAACGGCGGTGCCGCGGTGTACGACCCGGAGGGCCGACCCCTCGCCCGGGGCGCGGACACGGGGTCGGACGTGCTGGTGGCCACCCTCGACCCGGCCGCGCTGGCGGCCACCCGCGCCGCGCACACCATGCTCACCGACCGCCCCGCCGACCAGGGGCTTCCGCGGGTGGCCCTGCGCGCCTGACAAGGCGCGGTCGCCGGGCCCTGTCGGCCGGACACCTTGGTCCCGTAAGGTCTCCGCGTGCCGTTGCTCCTGCTCGATCTGGACAACACCGTGCTGGACCGGGATGGGCCGTTCCGCGCCTGGGGTAAGCGCTTCCTGGACGGCATCGGCGCCCCGCCCACCGACCTCGACTGGCTGGTCTCCGTCGACGCGGACGGACTGACCGACCGGTGGGACGTCGCCGACGCCATCCGCGACCGGTACGAGCTGCGGATCCCCTCCATCGACCTGGTCGAGGAGCTGCACGAGGGGGTGGTGGCCCACACCCGGCTGGACCCGCTGGTCGCCTGCGCGCTGCGGATCGCCGACGACGCCGGCTGGGTGCCGGTGGTGGTCACCAACGGTGCGGTACGCCAGCAGGACGCGAAGATCCGCCGCACCGGCCTGGACCGGTACGTCGCCGACTGGGTGATCTCCGAGGAGGCCGGGGTCAGCAAGCCCAACCCGAGGATCTTCGCGCTCGCCGCCCAGCGGGCCCGGATGCCGCTGCGCGGCGCCTGGGTGGTCGGGGACAGCCCGGAGGCGGACATCGGCGGGGCGACCTCGGTCGGCCTGCCCAGCGTCTGGCTGCACCGCGGCCGCCGCTGGTCGGACAACCGGTTCGCCCCCACCCGCACGGTGGACGGGCTGATCGCCGCGGTGGCCGCCGTACTGGCCGGCTGACCGCCGTCACCCGCACGGCGTAAATCGGTTGACCCGCCCGCGTCCGGTGGTGAGCATGGTGCCGCGCGAGGGCGCAGCCGGGCGGTGCCCGGTCGAGGAGAGGAGGTCGGTCATGGCCGTCTTTGCAGGGTCGTCCCACCTGCCTCCACCAGCCTCGATCGAAGGATCAACCCACCCGTGCGTGATAACGACTTCCCGGCGCCGCAGCGCCGTGGCCGCGGCAAGAGCCGCTTCGACGACGACGAACCGTACTTCCTGAAGCGGGGCCGGCACGCCGAGCCGGCCCTCGCCGAACCCGAGGACGAGCCCGACCCCGAGGATCGCTGGTCCTCCTGGGACGAGGCCGTGCACGGGCCCGAGCCGCATCCCGCGTGGCTGGTCACCGAGCTGGCCGCGAAGGACACCGAACTCGGCGTGCTGAAGACCGGCAAGGAGGCGGACGTCCATCTGGTCCGCCGTGCCGTGCCGGGCACCGACCGCTCCTGCCTGCTGGCGGCCAAGCGCTACCGGGACGCCCAGCACCGGCTCTTCCACCGCGATGCCGGCTATCTGGAGGGGCGCCGGGTCCGGCGGTCCCGGGAGAACCGGGCGATGGCCGGGCGGACCGCGTTCGGCCGGCAGATGATCGCCGGGCAGTGGGCGGCGGCCGAGTTCGCCGCCCTGGCCCGGCTCTGGGAGATCGGCGCCGCCTCCGGGCGGATCGCCGTGCCGTACCCGGTCCAGCTGCTGGGCACCGAACTGATGCTGGAGTTCGTCGGGGACGCCGAGGAGGGGCAGGCCGCGCCGCGGCTGGCCCAGCTCCGTGCCGAGGGCGCCGAGCTGCGCGACCTGTGGGAGCAACTGGTCGACGCCCTGGTCGTGCTGGCCCGGGCCGGCTGCGCGCACGGCGACCTGTCCCCGTACAACCTGCTGGTGCACCGGGGCCGGCTGGTCATGATCGACCTGCCGCAGGTGGTCGACGTGGTGGCCAACCCGCAGGGGCCGGAGTTCCTGGCCCGGGACGTCCGGGTGGTCGGCACCTGGTTCACCGCCCGGGGCCTGCCCGCCGCGGACACCGATCCGGTCGAGTTGACCGAGTTGCTGCTGCGGGAGGCGGGGATCCGCTGAGCGCGCCGCGTCCCGGGCGGGTGCTGTCCCGCCCGGGACGCCGGTGCGTGGTCCGTCGGTCCGGCCGCCGGCGCTGCCACCGCCAGGCGCCGCCGGGACCGCCGGTCACTGGAGGTAGCGCTCGACCTCCGGGACCGGGCGTGCGCCCTGGGCCTCCGGGTCACCGTGCGCCTGGCGGGCCGCCCGGCGGCGGCGCAGCAGGTCCCAGCACTGGTCGAGGGACTCCTCCAGGGCCCGCAGCCGCTCCCGGGCCGTGTCGTCGGTGCCGGCCTCGTTCTCCTGCGCGGCCGCGCGCAGCCGGTGCTCCTCGTCGACGAGTTCGGAGATCCGGTTCAGGATGGTCTTGTCGTCCATGCCCCGAAGCTTGGCACAGGGGGCGGTGCCGCGCCCGGGTTCTCCTCGCTGCGCGCCGCCGAGCCGGCTCCCAGCGCCATGATCAGGTTCGCTTGAGTGAAGGTCCGGACGCTGCTAGCGTGCGCCGGTGTCGATCGGATGGGTCGATGTACGCCATCGGGCACGTGACCGAATGGCCCGCCAGGATGGTGTGATGGGTTCCCGTAGTAGGAGTCTCCTTACCAGGTTGTTCGCCCTGCTCGTGTCGCCGGCCGCGCCTCGGGCCTGCCCCGGCCCGGCTGAGACGGCGTCGACCTGCTCGGCGTCCGGGCATCCGGGGACGACGCGGTGAACGTGACGCAGGCGCCGGCGGGACCGCGGCCTAGCGTGTCCGGACTGCCGGCGGGTGACCGGGAGCGACTGCCGGCGCGGCTGTCGCCGGCCGTCCGCACGGGACGGAGCACGGTGGACGCGCCGGTGACGGTCGCCCGCCAGACCGAGACCGGCGCGGTGGGCCGTCGGCCGGGCATCGCGCACGAGCAGGCGACCTGACGAGGACGCCGAACCGGCGCATCCCAGACGAGCACGGCACACCAGCAGGGGAAAGAGGACGACGAGTGGGGCAGCAGACGGCTTCGAGCGCGGATCTGACGTGGCTGCTGGATGACCTGGTCGGCCGGGTCAAGCAGGCGGAACATGCCGTGGCGCTCTCCACCGACGGCCTGTTGATGGCCGCCTCCCGGGGGCTGAGCCGGGACGACGGCGAGCACCTGGCGGCGATGGCGGCCGGCATCCAGAGCCTGGCCCGGGGCGCGGGCAAGCGCTTCGGCGGCGGCCAGGTGCAGCAGACGATCATCGAGATGCAGTCGTCGTTCCTTTTCGTCACGGCGGCCGGGCGCAACGCCTGCCTGGCCGTGCTGGCCGCCGAGGACGCCGACGTCGGCCTGATCGCGTACGAGATGGCGATGCTGGTCACCCGGGTGGGCCGGTTCGTCGCCACGCCGACCCGGGAACCGGCCACCGGGGAGAGCCCGGCGCGATGACCGGCCGGACCGCAGCCGACTGACGAGTCCCCGTACGACGCCGACGGGCCCCTCCCCGCACGTGCGGGAAGGGGCCCGTTCCGGGGTACGTCGTCAGCTGGCGATCATGCGACGCAGCACGTACTGCAGGATGCCGCCGTGCCGGTAGTAGTCCGCCTCACCGGGGGTGTCGATCCGGACCACGGCGTCGAACTCCACGCCGGTGTCGGTGGTGACCTTCACCGTACGCGGGGTCTCGCCGCCGTTCAGCGCGGTCACGCCGGCGATGGAGAAGGTCTCCGTGCCGGTGAGCCCCAGCGACTCGGCGGTGGTGTCGACGGGGAACTGCAGCGGCAGCACCCCCATGCCGATCAGGTTCGAGCGGTGGATCCGCTCGTACGACTCGGCGATGACCGCCCTGACCCCGAGCAGCATGGTGCCCTTGGCCGCCCAGTCGCGGGACGAGCCGGAGCCGTACTCCTTGCCGGCCAGGATGACCAGCGGGACGCCCGCCTCCTGGTAGGCCATCGCGGCGTCGTAGATCGACGTCTGCTCGCCGGTCAGGTGGTTGACCGTGAACCCGCCCTCCACGCCGGGGACGAGCTGGTTGCGCAGCCGGATGTTGGCGAAGGTGCCCCGGATCATCACCTCGTGGTTGCCCCGGCGGGAACCGTACGAGTTGAACTCGTGCCGGGCGACGCCGTGCTCGGCCAGGTACTTGCCGGCGGGGGAGTCCGCCTTGATCGAACCGGCCGGGGAGATGTGGTCGGTGGTCACCGAGTCGCCCAGCTTGGCCAGCACCCGAGCGCCCGCGACGTCCTGCACCGGCTTCGGGTCCTTCGCCATGCCCACGAAGTACGGGGGCTTGCGGACGTAGGTGGAGTCACCGGCCCAGGAGAAGGTGTCGCCGGTCGGGGTGGGCAGCGACTGCCAGCGCTCGTCGCCGGCGAAGACGTCGGCGTACGCGGAGCTGAAGCCGGTGGCGCCGATCGCCGAGGCGATGACGTCCTGGATCTCGGCGCTGTTCGGCCAGATGTCCCGCAGGAACACCGGGTTGCCCTGGCTGTCCTCGCCGATCGGCTCGTTGGCCAGGTCGATGTCCATCGTGCCGGCGAGCGCGTACGCGACCACCAGCGGCGGGGACGCCAGGTAGTTCATCTTGACGTCCGGGTTGATCCGGCCCTCGAAGTTCCGGTTGCCGGACAGCACCGAGACGACGGCCAGGTCACCCTCGTTGACCGCGGCGGAGACCTCCTCCGGCAGCGGGCCGGAGTTGCCGATGCACGTGGTGCAGCCGTAGCCGACCAGGTTGAAGCCGAGCTTCTCCAGGTAGGGGGTGAGGCCGGCCCGGTCGTAGTAGTCCATGACGACCTTGGAGCCCGGTGCCAGGGTGGTCTTCACCCACGGCTTGCGGGACAGGCCCTTCTCCACCGCGTTGCGAGCCAGCAGCGCGGCGCCGATCATGACCTGCGGGTTGGAGGTGTTGGTGCAGGAGGTGATCGCGGCGATCACCACGGCGCCGTGGTCCAGCTCGTACTCGGCGCCGTCGGTGCCGGTGACCCGGATCGGGTTGGTGGCACGGCCGCCGGCACCCGCCGCGGCGGTCTCCAGGTCGCGCGGCTCGTCGGCCGGGTCGCTGAACTCGTTGGCCGGCGGGTCGCTGGCCGGGAACGACTCGGCGCTGGCCTCGTCGGCCGGGCCGGCGGCGCCGCGGGGCAGCTGCTCGCGTGCCACGCCCGGCCTGAGCTCCTTCGCCACGCCGGCGGCCTCCTCGGCCACGTAGTCGGTCAGCGCGGAGCGGAACAGCGTCTTGGCGCTGCCCAGCGGCACCCGGTCCTGCGGGCGCCGGGGGCCGGCCAGGGACGGCTCGATGGTGCCGAGGTCCAGCTCCAGGCGCTCCGAGTACTCCGGCTCGCGGGCCGGGTCGTGCCAGAGGCCCTGCTCCTTGGCGTACGCCTCGACGAGTGCGACCTGCTGCGGGTCGCGGCCGGTCAGCTCCAGGTAGCGGACGGTCTCGGCGTCGATCGGGAAGATCGCCACGGTGGAGCCGTACTCCGGGGACATGTTGCCGATGGTGGCCCGGTTGGCCAGCGGCACCGCGCTCACACCGGGGCCGTAGAACTCGACGAACTTGCCGACCACGCCGTGCTTGCGCAGCATCTCGGTGATGGTGAGCACCAGGTCGGTGGCGGTGGTGCCGGCCGGCATCGAGCCTGCGAGCTTGAAGCCGACGACCCGCGGGATCAGCATGCTGACCGGCTGGCCGAGCATCGCCGCCTCGGCCTCGATGCCGCCGACGCCCCAGCCCAGCACGCCCAGGCCGTTGACCATGGTGGTGTGCGAGTCGGTGCCGACGACCGTGTCCGGGTACGCCTGGCCGTTGCGCTCCATGACCGTACGGGCCAGGTACTCGATGTTGACCTGGTGCACGATGCCGGTGCCCGGCGGGACGACCTTGAACTCGTTGAACGCGGTCTGGCCCCAGCGCAGGAACTGGTAGCGCTCCTTGTTGCGCTCGTACTCCAGCTCGACGTTGCGCTGGAAGGCGTCCTCGCGGCCGAACAGGTCGGCGATGACGGAGTGGTCGATGACCAGCTCGGCCGGGGCGAGCGGGTTCACCTTGGTGGCGTCGCCGCCGAGGTCGCGGACGGCCTCCCGCATGGTGGCCAGGTCCACGACGCAGGGCACGCCCGTGAAGTCCTGCATCAGCACCCGGGCCGGGGTGAACTGGATCTCCACGCTCGGGTCGGCGGTGGGGTCCCAGGCGCCGAGCTGCCGGATGTGGTCGGCGGTGATGTTCGCGCCGTCCTCGGTCCGCAGCAGGTTCTCCAGCAGGATCTTCAAGCTGTAGGGCAGCCGGTCGTGGCCCTCCACCTTGCCGATCTTGAAAATCTCGTAGCTCGCGTCTCCGACGCGTAGCTGGGTCTTCGCACCGAAGGTGTCGAGGCTCGCCACGTCGTACTCCTTCACACCAGCGACTGTGAGTAGTCCTGAGCAGTCTGTCGCACCGGCCCAGGTGTTGCCGTGGTTAGGCGACACTTACCTGCGCCCGCGCTCAACAAAACCGTACGTCCGTCTTGCTATTCGCGCAACCTCGTGCCAGGGGTTCGGGACGAGGAGGTGCCATGATGATCCATCACGTCCTGCTCGCCTGCCCACGGGGCTCCGAGGAGACGTCCCGGGCCTTCTACGTCGGCCTGCTCGGCCTCGTCGAGAAGGCCAAGCCGCCGGTCCTCGCCGCCCGCGGTGGTTGCTGGTTCACCGGGTACGGCGCGGAGCTGCACCTCGGCGTCGAGGACGACTTCCGGCCCGCCCGCAAGGCGCACCCGGCCCTGCTCCGCCCCGACCTCGACGCGCTCGCCGCCCGGCTGGTCGCCGCCGGCCACCCCGTGTTGCGGGGCGACGAGGAGATCCCCGGCATGCGCCGGTTCCACACCCACGACCCGCACGGCAACCGCCTGGAGTTCCTCGCCCCCGCCGCCTGACACCCCCGCACCGCCCCCGCCGACCACCCTGCCGGAGCGGACACGGGTCGGTGGAACGTCATGGTTGTCACAGCGGTCCGGAGACCTCCATGGCACGTCACCGACGAGCGGTGCACTGCGGCGTCGGGCCGGGTGGCCCGGCCGGGTGGTGGCCGGCTGAGCGGACCGCCGGCACCTGGCACCCGGGGGTAGGGTTCGAGCCGGACCGGAAGGGGTGGCGGGTGCTCGACGTACAACACTGGCTGTCCGCGCTTCCCCCGGGCGTGGTCTACCTGATCGTCGCCGGAGTGATCGGCGTCGAGAGCATGGGCGTTCCGCTGCCCGGCGAGATCGTGCTGGTCAGCTCCGCCCTGCTCGCCGCCACCGGGGTGGTGGAGCCGCACTGGGTGGCCACCGCCGCCGCGGCCGGCGCCATCGTCGGGGACTCCGTCGGGTACGCGGTGGGCCGGCGCGGTGGCCGTCCCCTGCTCGAACGGCTGGGCCGGCGCTTCCCCCGCCATCTCGGCCCGGCGCACCTCGCCCGCGCCGAGCAGAGCTTCGCCCGGCACGGCGTCTGGGCGGTCTTCTTCGGCCGGTTCGTGGCGCTGCTGCGGATCCTCGCCGGCCCGCTGGCCGGCGCGCTGCACGTGCCGTACCGCCGGTTCCTGCTGGCCAACGCGGCCGGCGGTCTGGTCTGGGCGTTCGGCACCACGTACCTGCTGTTCACCGTGGGCCGGGCGGCCGAGCACTGGCTCAAGGACATCTCCTGGGCGGGCCTGGCGCTTGCCGTGCTCGCCGGCGTGGCAAGCACCTGGTGGCTGCGGCGCCGGGCTCACCGGCTGCAGTCGGCGGAGCCGGCCGCCGAGGCCGCGCCGGTACGCGCCGGCAGCGACCGCTGACCCGGAGACGCCGAACGGCCGGCCCCGTTGTTGGGGGTCGGCCGTTTCTGGGTGTGCCGAAGGGCCGGCCCCTGGTGGGGGGGCCGGCCCTTCGGGTTGTCTGGTGTGTCAGGAGGTCGAGTAGCCGCGGGTGGCGATCCAGTCGGCGAGGTTGTCGACGCTGATCCGGTAGGAGGCGGTGTTCGGGTTGGCCGAGTCGGCGATCGTCACGGTCTTCCCGTTGTCGTGGTAGCCGACGACGCTGATGTAGTGGCCGCCTTCGAAGGAGTGGGTGTTGCCGTCGGTGTCGGTGGTGGTGCCGGCGATGTTGGCGACCACGGCGCGGCCGTTGTCGATGGTGCGGACGATGTCGGCGCGTAGGGTGTCGGTCTGCTTGTCGTCGGCCTTGGTGTCCTTGATCTCGACCGAGTGGTAGGCGTTGTTGTTGCCGGTTTCCTTGTTCAGGACGGGGGTGATGTCGTTGATGCTGTTGGTGCCGTTCTCGGTGGTGCCCATTTCCTTGGCCATGGCGTCGATGTTGATGTTCTTACCCTGGACGGAGAGGGCGTTGCGGGTGGCGGCGGGGCCGCAGTAGTAGAAGTTCGGCTGGGCCTCGTAGCGCACGTTCAGTTCCCGCTCACCGTTCTTGCTGGCCTGCGCCTGGGCGGCCTTCTCGGCGGGGGCGGCGTGGGCGGCGATGGCGGGTCCGGCGATGCCACCGGCGGTGGCGGCGATGCCGGCAGTGGTCAGCAGGGTCTTACGCAGGATGGTGTGGGTACGCATGATGATCAGAACCTTTCAGTTCGGGGGAACGGCACACACACGCGAAGGGGGATGCGCGGGCGCCGCGTGAAAGGGAAAGTCAGAAATCTGCCCGGCGGCCCTGGGGGCCTGCGCGGGGCGTTCCGGGTGTAACGACCGGGGGTCGGGGATCATTCCACCCGGCGTTCCGGGGGACCTGGCCGAGGCCTCGCGGCCTGCTGCGCGGCCCGGGGATGTAACGACGGCCGGGGGCCGATCATTCCGCCGCAGCCGGGGCCACCATCGGGTCGCAGATCCGGCGCGGTCAGCCATGTTCAACGCCCCCGGCCCGGGCCTGATTCCACCGGGCCACCCCCGCCACCGGACAGCCAGGCCTGAACCGGACACACCACGCCCAGCCAGACCCCACCAGACAGCCCATCCCGCGCACGGCGGACCGAACGGGTGTCGACGGACCTCCGGCACGAAACAGTCGAGGGCCACCCGCACGGGTCGACCCTCACCCACCGTCACATCCCGCCGTGGACCAGACCCATCCGCACCCTGCTTTGCTCTGCAGCCACATACGCAACACTCACAGACCGTGACAGCTGCGTATCTGGCTGCAGAGCAAAGCGAGGACGGGGACACCGCCGGTGAGCGCGGGCAAGACGGCGTCCTCGGAAGCTGGGCGGACGTCGATGCCGGCCCGCTGGTACACGCACGGCACTCAGTGGAATAGGGCGGATCTTGATCGGGATGCGGCCGGACGTCGGTCACCGTGGATGCCGGTTGGCGGCGTGCCATCATGTCGGGTCATGGAGATCTGGCACAACCCGTCCTGCTCGAAGTGCGCCACCGCCCGGGCCACCCTCGACGAGGCGCGGGTGCCCTACCGGCTGCGGGCGTACCTGGCGGAGCCGCCGAGCGTGGGGGAGTTGACCGAGGTGCTGCGCCGGCTGGACGCCCGGGCCTGGGACATCTGCCGCACCGGCGAGCCGGCCGCGGCGGCCCTCGGAATGGCCGACTGGCCCCGCGACGACGACGCCGAGCCGCGCTGGATCGCCGCGATGGTCGCGCACCCGGAGTTGATCCAGCGCCCGATCCTGCTGCTGGAGGACGGCAGCGCACTGGTCGGTCGTACCCCAGAGGCGCTGGACGAAGCGGTGCGCCGCGCGGACCAGTGAGCCGGCGGGCCAATCAGGAGGATGGCCGCGTCGCCTGCGCGTGCCGCTCGCGCAGCCGGTCCCGGATCTCCTCCGGGGTGTACGCCCGGCGCCGTCGTTCCGCCCGGGCCACGACCACGCCGGTCGCCGCGACGCCGGCGAGGCCGGCCAGTCCGAGCAGCTTCCACCACTGTATTCGTTGCCGCATCGGCCTAGGGTAGTCCGTTATGAGCATCAGCCTCGATGAGGCGGTGGAGCTGACCCGGACCGGGGACGTGTGGGTGTTCCGCGGGCGCAGCGTGCCGGACCGCGCCATCCAGTTCACCACCAACAGCCCGGTCAACCACGTGGGCATGGCGGTGGTCCTGGACGACCTGCCGCCGCTGATGTGGCACGCCGAGCTGGGCCGTTCGCTGCCGGACCGGTGGACCGGCACCCACCAGCGCGGCGTGCAGCTGCACGACCTGCGGGACGCGGTCTGCGTCTGGGCCAACCGGTACGGCCAGCGGGCCTGGCTGCGCCAGCTCGAACCGCCGGCCGATACCGCGATGGAGGAGGCGGTGCTGCGCACCGTGGCGCGTCTCGACGGCACTCCGTTCCCGTCCACCGCCCAGCTCGCCTGGCGGTGGGCGCGGGGTCGGGTGCCCGACCTGCGTCGTCGCCGGCCGTCCACACCGGAGGGTGGGGGTGTGCCGGTGCGCGACCGGGCGCTGGAGACCGCGTACTGCGCCGAGGTGGTGGCGGTTACCTACGAGGCGATGGGGCTGCTGCCCGCCGGTCGCCGGCCCAACTGGTACGACCCGGGTCGGTTCTGGAGCGGCGACGACCTCGATCTGACCGGAGGCGCGCAGCTCGGCGCCGAGATCGAGGTACGCATCCCGCCGCGCTGACCAGGTTTGCCGGAGCCGCCGCGCGGTAATGGAGAGCCCCGTGACGGCATCCACGCATCTCGCCGCGCTGACCGACTTCTTCGACCGGTACGGCGTGGCGCTGACCACCGGCGACCTGTCCGCCATCGCCGGCTGCTACGCGCTGCCCGGGCTGGTGGTCGCCGACACGTACAGCTTCTCGTTCACCTCCCCGGCCGCGGTGGCCCTCAGCTTCGTCGGCGCGGCCGCCGACTACCGGGAGCGGGAACTGGTCGCGGCCAATGCCCAGATCGAGGACGTGCAGCAGGTCTCCGCGCTGCTCACCGAGGTGGCGGTGCGGTGGGAGTTCCTGGACAGCCGGGGGCGGGCGGTGCCCGGTGAGCGCTACCGCTACCTGCTGCGGGCCACCGACGACGGGCCGGCCATCTGCACCGTCATCCGTACCGCCTGACACCGCGCCGGCGGGGGTGCCGCCCGCGGCTCAGCCGCCGAGGGCCCGCCGCCGCGGTTGCCGGGCAGCGGGCCAGCCGGTCGGGGCGGTGGCGCGTCGCCGCGTGATGCGGCTCGGTGAAGCGGTCCATGATGGACGGCCGGCGGAAACCTCGACGTAGGACCGGGCCGAGCCGACCGGTCTTCCATCGATGGGTCCGGACGGCCTGGCCGACCTGCGGTGCGCTCCGGTGCGTACGCCTCGTGGTGGCGGGCCGATCGCCGGGCGGTGGTCATCCGTTCTCCACGTCCCGGTGCCCGGACGGGCGAAACCTGGCGGCCCGCTGCCACCCGCCGCTCACGGCTGGCTACGCTGGCGCTCGGCTTCGGCGAGGGGGGACGTGATGAACGCCGGACGTGGCCAACCGTCCGACGGGCCGTCGGCGCCCAGGCTGCTGATGTCGGTACCGTGGATCGTGGTGCTGCTCGGCGTCGGCCTGCTCGCCACCCTGCTCGTGATCGCACTGCTCGCGGCGCGGGGCCCGGAGCGCCGGGTGGTCCCGGCGGCCGCTGCGCCGCCGATCTACCTGCCAACGCAGGGCGTGGAGAGCCCCTCCGCCACGCCGGACGACCCGGCCGCGCCGCTGGTCACCGCCGAACCCACCGCCGCGCCGACGGCGTCGCCCAGCCCGTCGCGGCCGGCCGGCCCGACCCGGCCCGTCAGCCCCTCGCGGGCCGCGCCGGAGCTGGCCGAGCCCGCGCCGCTCGTGGCCGATGGCGCGGTCACCGCCCGGTACGAGGCCACCGGCAGCGATCGGCGGGGGTTCTCCGCCCGGCTGACCGTCGCGAACGGGTCCGGAGCGGGTCAGGACTGGACGGTGAAGTTGTCCTTCGCCGGCAACGTGAAGAGCGTGCGGGCCTCGTCCGCCTCCGGGGTCTCGGCCAGTTCCCGCGGCGGCGGGGTGTTCGTACTGACCGGCACCGGGGCGCTGGAGCCGGGGCAGAGCGTCACCGTGCGACTGGAGTTCACCCGGACGGGCACCGGTGACCGGCCGGAACGGTGCACGGTCAACGGCGCGGACTGCACCATCGGCTGAACCCGCCCCCCCAGGGCCGCCATCACCTCCTCGCCCTGGATCGTCGTCGCGATCGGCGTGATCGTCATGGTGGTGCTGCTGGTCGTCGCGCTGACCTCGGTCCGCAGTAGACGGATCTGCCCGACCGGCCGGTGCCGCCGGTCGCGGCGGTCCCGCCGCCGGAGCCGGCGGGTCGGTGCCGCTGCGGTTCCGGATGGAGCCGGCCGCCACGACCCGGCCGACCGGCTGCACCGTCAACGGCGCGCGCTGCGCCGACTTCTGAGCCCGCTCGCCACGGCACCGTCGATCGTGGCCGCGTCCTCCGCCCGGCACGCCGATCGTGGGAACGGGCACGTTTCGCAAGACGGCTGCCTTGTTGCGACTTGGTTTGCAAGGTATTGCAGAACGTTTCGGCAAGGGCTAGCGTGCGGGCGAATCAGCGACCAGAGAAAGGCCGTCGATGAAACCCCCGCCGATATCCCCCAAGGCGCTGCTCGCCTTGGTCTCCTCCCTCGTGCTCACGCTCGTCGGCGTGCCGGTCGCCGTTCACCAGCTGAGCGCCGACGGCAGCGACCGCGCTGCCGTCCCCGACGTCCTCGCCGCCGCCAACGCCCCGCAGTGGAGCCAGGAACCGTCCGCCGAGGCGCTGCTCAAGGCCGGCAGCAACAGCGCCCGGGCCGAGCAGTTCTACTTCGTCCTGCCGGACCGCTTCGCCAACGGGGACAAGCGCAACGACACCGGCGGGCTGACCGGCGACCGGCTCACCACCGGCCTGGACCCGAAGGACAAGGGCTTCTACCACGGCGGTGACCTCAAGGGGCTCATCGACAAGCTGGACTACATCCAGGGCCTGGGCACCACGGCCATCTGGCTGGCCCCGATCTTCAAGAACCGGCCCGTGCAGGGCACCGGCGCGGACGTCTCCGCCGGCTACCACGGCTACTGGATCACCGACTTCACCCAGGTCGACCCGCACTTCGGCACGAACGAGGAGCTGACCAGGCTGGTCGAGCTCGCCCACCGGCGGGGCATCAAGGTCTACCTCGACATCATCGTCAACCACACCGCGGACGTCATCAGGTACGCCGAGAACAGGTACGGCTACATCGACAAGCAGACCGCGCCGTACCGGGACGCGCAGGGGCGGGCCTTCGAGGACCGCAACTACGCCGACGGCACCCGGGACTTCCCGCAGGTCAACGAGAAGTCCTTCCCGTACACCCCGACCTTCGCCAGCGCGGCCGACGCGAAGGTCAAGGTTCCGGCGTGGCTGAACGACCCGACCATGTACCACAACCGGGGCGACTCCACCTTCGCCGGCGAGAACAGCGAGTACGGCGACTTCTTCGGCCTCGACGACCTCTGGACCGAGCGGCCCGAGGTGGTACGGGGGATGACCGACATCTACGCGCAGTGGATCACGCGCGCCGGCGTCGACGGCTTCCGCCTCGACACGGTCAAGCACAGCAACCTCGACTTCTGGCCGCAGTTCAGCCGCGGCATCCAGCGGGCCGCGGAGAAGGCCGGCAAGCCGGACTTCTTCATGTTCGGCGAGGTCTACAGCGCCGACCAGGAGATCGAGTCGACGTACGTGCGCCAGGGCGGCCTGCCGGCCACCCTGGACTTCTCCTTCCAGGAGGCCGCACGCGGCTACACCGCCGCCGGCGGCTCGGCCAAGGCGCTCGCCGACCTGTACGCCCGGGACGACCTCTACGCCGCCCGGGACACCGACGCCAACCGGCTGACCACCTTCCTCGGCAACCACGACATGGGCCGGATCGGTTCCTTCATCGCCGCCGCGGGCGGGGACGACGCCAGCCAACTGCGCCGCGACCAGCTCGCCCACCAGCTGATGTTCCTCACCCGCGGCCAGCCCGTCGTCTACTCCGGCGACGAGCAGGGCTTCACCGGCCCCGGCGGGGACAAGGACGCCCGGCAGGACATGTTCGCCAGCCAGGTGCCGGACTACCTCGACGACGACCTGATCGGCACCACCCGTACCCACGCCGGCGACCAGTACGACACCGGCCACCCGCTGTACCGGACCATCGCCGAGCTGGGCCGGCTGCGGCAGGCCCACCCGGCGCTGCGGGACGGCATCCAGGTCACCCGGTACGCCGCCGACGGCCCCGGCGTCTTCGCCTTCTCCCGGATCCTGCCCACCGACCGCACCGAGTACGTCGTCGCGGTGAACAACGCCGCGAGCGCGCAGACTGTCACCGTGGACACCTGGTCGGCCGGTGCCACCTTCACCGGCGTCTACGGCGGTGCCGCCACCGCGACGGCCGGCGCCGACGGCAAGCTGAGTGTCACCGTGCCGGCCATGTCCGCCGTGGTGCTCCGGGCCGACCGCGCGATCCCGCAGGCCGGGGCCGCCCCGGCGGTCACCGTCACCGAGCCCGGCGACGCCCCGGTCGCCACCCGGGCCGCCGTCACCGCACAGGTCACCGGCGACCCCCTCGCGGCCGTCACCTTCGCCGCCCGGGTGCCCGGCGGCAAGTGGACCCTGCTGGGCAGCGCGCACAAGGCGCCGTACACCGTCCACCACGACCTGACCGGCCTGCCGGGAGGCACGAAGGTCGAGTACAAGGCCGTGGTCCGCGACGGCAAGCGCCGCCTCGCCAGCACCCGGACCACCGGCGTCGTCGGCACCCCCGCACAGAGCGCGTCGCGGGACTGGGCGGTGGTGCACTACCAGCGCCCGGCCGGCGGATACGCCGACTGGGGCCTGTACACCTGGGGCGACATCGACCCGGCGTACCAGACCGAATGGCCCAAGGGGCAGCCGTTCGCCGGTGAGGACTCCTTCGGCCGGTTCGCCTGGGTCAAGCTGAAGCCGGGCGCCAGGTCGGTCGGCTTCCTCGTGGTCGACAAGAACGGGACCAAGGACGTCGACCAGGACCGCAGCATCGACGTGACGCAGACCGGCGAGATCTGGGTCAAGCAGGGTGACCCGACGGTGTACCCGACCCGGCAGGCCGCCACCGGCGAGCCCGACCCGCCGGCCGACCAGGGCACCGCCGTCATCCACTGGCGCAAGGCGGACGGCAACTACGACGGCTGGGGCCTGCACCTCTGGGACGGCGCGGCCACCCCGACCGACTGGGGCAACCCGCTGAAGCCGGAGAAGATCGACTCCTTCGGCGCGGTGTTCCGGGTGCCCCTGGCCGCCGGGGCCACCGGGCTGAGCTACATCGTGCACTCCGGCGACGAGAAGGACCAGCCCGAGGACCAGCGGCTCGACTTCGCCGCCGCCGGGCGCGAGGTCTGGCTGCTGGCCGGCATCAAGGGCCGGCTGCTCCCGTCGACCACCACGGGCGTCGCCCAGGACCTCGACATCACCAAGCAGAAGGCGCAGTGGATCGACCGGTCCACCGTCGCCTGGCAGACCGGGCCCACCGACGGCAAGCGGTACGCCCTGGTCGCCGCCCCGGCCGGTGGGCTGAGCATCAGCGACGGCGAGCTGGCCGGGACGTACACCACGCTGCCGTTGCGGGCGGAGCGCAACGGGCTCACCGAGGCCCAGCGCGCGGCGTGGCCGCACCTGTGGTCCTACCGCACCTTCAGCCAGAACCGGGCCGACCTGGCCAAGGTGCCGGCGGCGCTGCGCGGGCAGCTCGTGGTGACCGAGCGGGACGCCGAGGGCAAGCTGCTCGGCGCCACCGGGGTGCAGATCCCGGGCGTGCTCGACGACGTCTACCGGCCCGCCACGCAGGCGAAGCTCGGCCCGACGTTCACCGGCAAGGTGCCCACCCTGGCCGTCTGGGCGCCCACCGCGCGCACCGTCGCGTTGCAGCTCTTCGACTCGCCGACGGCCGAGCCGAAGACGGTGTCGATGAGCCGCGACGACCGCACCGGCGTCTGGTCGGTGCGCGGGACGAAGGACTGGACCGGGAAGTACTACCGCTACCGGGTGGAGGCCTGGCAGCCGGCGGCGCAGAAGCTGGTCACGGCGTCGGTGACCGACCCCTACTCGGTGGCCCTCGCGCCGGACTCGACCCACGGCCAGCTCGTCGATCTGGCCGACCCGGCGCTGGCCCCGGCCGGCTGGGCGACGCTGCGCAAGCCGGCCGCGGTCCCGTCGTCGAAGGCGCAGATCCAGGAGGTGTCGGTCCGCGACTTCTCCATCGCCGACACCACCGTGCCGGCCGAGCGGCGAGGCACCTACCTCGCCTTCACCGACCCGAAGACCGCCGGCATGAAGCACCTCGCCGGGCTCGCCGAGGTCGGGGTGAACTACCTGCACCTGCTGCCGGCGTTCGACTTCGCCACCATCCCCGAGAAGCGGGCCGACCAGCGGCAGCCCGGCTGCGACCTGGCGGCGCTGCCGCCGGACTCGGACGAGCAGCAGAAGTGCGTGTCGGCCGTCGCCGACTCCGACGGCTACAACTGGGGGTACGACCCGCTGCACTACACGGTCCCGGAGGGCGGCTACGCCGTCCACCCGGTCGGGGCACAGCGGACCACCGAGTTCCGGCAGATGGTCGCCGGGATCAACCGGGCCGGCCTGCGGGTGGTGATGGACGTCGTCTACAACCACACCTCGGCCGCCGGTACCGACCCGAAGTCGGTGCTCGACCAGGTGGTGCCGGGCTACTACCAGCGGTTGCTGGAGGACGGTACGGTCGCGAACTCGACCTGCTGCGCCAACACCGCCCCCGAGCACGCCATGATGGGCAAGCTCGTGGTGGACTCCCTGGTCACCTGGGCCAAGCAGTACAAGGTGGACGGCTTCCGGTTCGACCTGATGGGTCACCACCCGAAGGCGAACATCCTGGCCGTGCGCGCCGCGCTGGACCAGCTCACCCTGGCCAGGGACGGCGTGGACGGGAAGAAGATCCTGCTGTACGGCGAGGGCTGGAACTTCGGCGAGGTCGCCAACGACGCCCGGTTCGTGCAGGCCACCCAGACCAACATGGCGGGCACCGGGATCGGCACCTTCAACGACCGGCTCCGGGACGGGGTACGCGGCGGCGGCCCGTTCGACGGCAACCCGCGGATCCAGGGCTTCGCCTCCGGCCTCTGGTCCGACCCGAACGGTGACGACGTCAACGGCTCGGCGGCGGAGCAGCGGGCCCGGCTGCTGCACCAGCATGACCTGATCAAGGTGGGCCTGGCCGGCAACCTGCGCGGCTACCGGTTCACCGACTCGTCCGGGCGGCAGGTCACCGGCGCCCAGGTCGACTACAACGGCTCACCGGCCGGCTACACCGCCGCGCCGGGCGAGGCGGTCACGTATGTCGACGCGCACGACAACGAGATCCTGTACGACGCGCTGGCGTACAAGCTGCCGCAGGGGACCTCGGCCACGGACCGGGCCCGGATGCAGGTGCTCGCCCTGAGCACCGTGGTGATGGGGCAGGGGACGGGCTTCGTGACGGCCGGCTCGGAGCGGCTGCGCTCCAAGTCGCTGGACCGCAACTCGTACAACTCCGGTGACTGGTTCAACCAGATCCGGTGGGACTGCGCCCAGGGCAACGGGTTCGGCGCGGGCCTCCCGCCGGCGGCGGACAACGGGGACAAGTGGCCGTACGCCAAGCCCCTGCTGGCCGACCCGAAGCTGGTCCCGGACTGCGCGGCGATCGACCTGGCCGACGCCCGGTACGCCGAGCTGCTCCGGATCCGCCGGTCGTCCCCGGTGTTCGGGCTGACCACCGCCGACCAGGTGCAGCAGCGGGTCGCCTTCCCGCTGTCCGGCACCCAGGAGACCCCGGGGGTGCTCACCATGACCCTGGATGCCCGGGGCCTGGGCGGGGCGTGGAAGTCCGTCACGGTGGTCTTCAACGCCACGCCGGCGGCGGCGACGCAGACGGTGACCGGCCTGCGCGGGGCGGACGTGGCGCTGCACCCGGTGCTGCGTACGTCGGCCGACCCGGTGCTCCGGACGGCCTCCTTCGACGGGGCGACCGGCACGTTCACGGTCCCGGCGCGCAGCGTCGCGGTCTTCGTCCAGAGCTGATCCGACGAATCTGGCCCCCTGCCACCTCGGTGGCAGGGGGCCAGATCTATGGGCGGATCCGTTGCGCTGACCGTCGGTCAGTTGAAGCAGTCCTTGACGGTGCCGCCGCAGTTGGTGGGGTCGTTGTCGGTGATGGTGGTCTTTTCGTCGAGCTTGACCTTGCCGTTGTTGTTGAAGACGCCGCCGG